>DASQCY010000791.1:0-5659 GCA_035634495.1 Allostellaceae bacterium | reverse complement strand
ACGAGCGTCACCCTGTCTCGACGCGAGCAGGTGGATTTCTCGATTCCGACCTTTCTCGACGGCGCCAGCCTGATGGTACGCGCCGATGGTCCCAAAAATCTGCGCGATCTTGCAGGGAAGAAGGTCGGGGTATTGGCCGGCACGACGACCGAGGAAGCGTTGCGCAACACCTTGAAAGAGACCGGGATCACCGGCGACGTCGTCGCGGCCAAGACCCACGGCGAGGGCCTCGCGATGCTGGACGACGGCCAGATCTCGGCCTATTTCGGCGACCGGTCGATCCTGTTGTTTCTGATCAAGGACAGCAAGGCGCCCGAGAAGCTGCGGCTAGCCGACGATTATTTGAGTGTCGAGCCCTATGCGCTGGCGCTGCCGCGCGGCGACAGCGACTTTCGTCTCGTCGTCGATCGCGCCCTCAGCCATATCTATCGTACCGGCGAGATCGTTTCGATCTTCCAGCGCACCTTCGGCGGCAAGGCCGAGCCGAGCCAGATTTTGCGGACGCTCTTTGTAATCTCGAGTTTGCCGGACTAGATAACTCGGGCGGAGGCGAGCCACGTCGCCTTATTGGCAGCCGTTCAAGAAACGGCCCTCGATCTTGGCAACCTAAAGCCAGGCCTTACTTGGACAACGTTGCCGAACTCATCGAGCGAGCAGCTCCCTTCATCGACGGAGCTCATAGCGCCTGCGCATAGGCGCTATGTCCCCACTGCAGCTGGCTTGATTAGTCTCATTGGTTAGGCTATTTTAGCTTGATGAGAAAAGCCAGCATCACCGAGGCGAAGAACAACTTGAGTGCCCTGATCGACAGCCTCAGGGGCGGCTCGCCGATCCTGATCGTCGATCGGGGACGGCCCGTCGCGCGGTTAGAACCCGTGACGGCGGGCAGCGAGAGCGAACAGGGGGGAAGACTATCGCGGCTCGTAAGAGATGGTATTGTCCGGCCGCGCCGCGGCGTGGAGCACCGGGCGCTGTTCCGAAGCCAACCCCCGCGCGCCAATGCGGGCGCGTCGGTTGTCGATGCCCTCATCAAAGAGCGCCAGGAAGGGCCGTGAAATTCTGGGATGCCTCGGCGATCGTGCCGCTTCTGGTCGCCGAGCCCACAACCCGCCCCCTTCAAGCGCTCGCAGGGCACGATCCCGATATGCTGGTGTGGTGGGGGTCGGAGGTGGAATGCGTCTCCGCTCTCGCCCGGCTCGAGCGTGCTGACGTACTCAATGCCAAGGCGGTCTCGATTGCCTCCGAACGGCTCAAACAGCTCGCGGACGGCTGGCACGAAGTCGAACCTAGCGACATCCTACGAGAAAGCGCGGTGCGATTTCTGCGCGTTCATCCGCTGCGGGCAGCCGACGCGCTACAGCTTGCGGCAGCTTTCATGGCCGCGGAGCGCCGTCCGGCCTCGCTGCAAGTCGTCACGCTCGACGAGCGTCTCGCGGACGCAGCGCGGAAAGAAGGTTTCGCGTTGGTCGACATTGCTGCGGGTTGACCGCGCCGCACCAGGGTGGCCCGGCATACGGCGTTCAATGGGTAGCGGATTCCGGTTCCTGCTACGCTACGGGCGGAACGACACCCTCAGCCCGTAGCCTAACCTAATGCGCCTCGTCCCAGTTCTTGCCTTTCCCGGTCTCGACGACGAGCGGGACCGAGAGCTCGCAGTGTGGCGCGCAGGCCCCTTCCATGACTGCCTTGACGACCCGTGCCGTATCGTCGGCCTCGGCTTCCGGCGCCTCGAACAACAGCTCGTCGTGGACCTGCAATAGCATGCGGGTTTTTAGCCCTGTGCGAGCGAGCGCGGCAGGGATGCGGCTCATCGCGCGTTTGATGATGTCGGCGGCCGAGCCCTGCAGCGGCGCGTTGATCGCCTGCCGCTCGGCGCCGGCTCGGCGCATCGGGTTGGCGTCGCGGATCCCGGAGATGAAGCATTTCCGCCCGAAGATCGTCTCGACATAGCCGGTGCGGCGGCAATCGGTCTTAATCCGCTCCATATAGGCGAGGATCGCCGGGAAGCGCTCGAAATAGGCGCGGATATAGGCCCCCGCCTCGGCTTGCGGGACGCCGATCTGCTGGCCGAGACCAAAGGCGCTGATCCCGTAGATGATGCCGAAATTGATCGCTTTGGCGCGCCGCCGGGTGTTGGGGTCCATCGCTGCGAGCGGCACCCCAAACACCTGGCTCGCGGTCAGCGCATGAATGTCGACACCGTCGCGGAATGCCTGCTTGAGCTCCGGCACATCGGCAACATGAGCGGCGAGCCGCAACTCGATCTGGCTGTAATCGGCCGACAACAGCAGATGGCCGGGCTCGGCGACAAAGGCGCGGCGAATGCGCCTGCCTTCCTCGGTGCGGATCGGGATGTTCTGCAAGTTGGGATTGTTCGACGAAAACCGTCCGGTCGCAGCCACCGCGAGCGCGTAGGAGGTGTGCACCCGCCCGGTCTCGCCGTCGATCTCCTCGGCCAGCGCATCAGCATAGGTCGATTTGAGCTTGGTCAGCTGGCGCCACTCGAGGACATGCCCCGGAACCTCGTGCAATGGCGCCAATTCTTCGAGGATCGAGGCGTCGGTGCCGTAGGCGCCGGTCTTGCCCTTCTTGCCGCCGGGCAGGCCCAGCTTGTCGAACAGCACGTCGCCGAGTTGCTTGGTCGAGCCGATGTTGAACTCGTTGCCGACCGCGCGGAAGATCGCCTGCTCGATCTCGCCGATGCGCCGCGCGAAATCCCGCGAAAGCTCGGCGAGTGCCGAGCGGTCGACCTTGATCCCTCGGCACTCCATCGCCGCGACGACCGGGACAAGCGGTCGTTCGATCGTCTCGTAGAACGCGGTCATCCTCTCGCGTACGAGCCGCGCCTTCAGCCGCATGTGGAGGCGCAGCGCGGCGTCGGCGCGCTCTGAGGCAAAGTCGCGCGCGGCCTCGCGCGGCACCTCGGCGAAAGCGATCAGGCTCTTGCCGGTGCCTATCAGCTCCTTGAGCGGCTTCAGCTCGTGTTCGAATGAGCGCCGAACCAGGTTCTCGATCGTGTGCTCGACCTGGCCGCCGTCCAGCACGTAGGACATCAGCATCGTGCAGTCGTAGGGCGCAATCTCGATGCCGTAGCGCGATAACAGGTGTGCGGCGGTCTTGACGTCGTGACCGATCTTGATCACGCCAGGGTCTTCGAGCAGCGGCCGCAACCGGTCGATGGCCACCTGCAACGAAAGCTCGCCAGTTCCGCCGAGGTCAAGGGCCCCGGCAGCCCGATGGCCGAGCGGAATATAAGCGGCGAGACCTGGCGCCAGCCCCAGCGCGATTCCAGCGAGAGCCGGTCGGGCACCGGCTACGGCGCTCGTTTCCGGCCAAACCGCGACCGCGCCGGCCTGGTGTGCAGCTTCGATCCAGTGGTCGAGACCTTCGAGAGTGTCGACGAGAGCATAGGTGTGCGATGCCGTATAGGGTGGAATTTCCGGGACAACCGGCTCCGGATGCTCGACCGGCATGACCTCGGTCGCGATGGATAGCCGCTGAACGATGCGCCCCTTGAGCGCGCGCAGTTCCATCTCATCCAGAAACGGAAAAAGCTTCTCGGGGTTGTATGGCTTGACTTTGAGCGCGGACAACGGACAAGGCAGGGGCACGCTGTCGTCGAGCTTGACCAACTCCTTTGACAATCGCGCCTTGGCCTCGTTCTCGATCAACGCCTCGCGCCGCTTTGGTTGTTTGATTTCATGCGCATGATCGAGCAAGGTTTCGAGGTCACCATAGGTATTGATGAGCTCTGCCGCGGTCTTGACGCCGATGCCCGGCACGCCCGGTACGTTGTCGGTGCTGTCCCCGCAAAGCGCTTGCACCTCGACGACCTTGTCCGGGCCGACACCGAACTTTTCGCGTACCTCCGCCTCCGCGATGGGACGATCGGTCATCGGGTCGCGCATCTTTACTTCGTCGCTGACGAGCTGCATCAAATCCTTGTCGGAGGACAAAATCGTTACCTTCGCTCCGGCCTCGACAGAGTGGCGGGCATACGTCGCGATAAGGTCATCTGCTTCGAAGTCCGGCAGCTCGATTTGGCAAATATCAAACGCCGCTGCTGCTCGCCGCACATGCTCCAATTGTGGGCGAAGATCCTCCGGCATCTCCCGCCGGTTTGCTTTATATGCGTCATATATGCGATTGCGGAAACTGGTACCTGATGCATCAAAAATCACAGCCATATGATCGGCATCAGTTTCGCGCCGATATTTATCCAGCATATTGCTAAATAACGTCACCACCTCTGTGACCATGCCGTCAGACTTCCGCTGAAATACCGGATCGCTGCTCCGCGCGCGGGCGTAGTAGGCGCGAAAGATGAAGCCTGAACCATCGACCAGGAACACATGATGGGGCGTCGCCCCCTCCGCGCCACCTAGGGCAGACTTTGGTAAATGGCTAACGCCAACCGATTTCGGCTCCGACACAACCGTGTTGCTGATCTCGTCCATGGATTCCTTCACCTAGCGATGCTGCTCTGCCGATGTCCTCGGCGGCACGGCGTCCTCGCCAGCCGCCGTGCCCCCGGACATCGCACGATTGACGAAGAGACGGGAGCAGTACGGACATTCAACCTTCCCGGAAGGGCCCAGGTTCAAATAGACCCTCGGGTGGCCGAGCGGCGCTTCACCGCCGTCGCAAACAGCGACCATCTCGTCGATGTAGATGGTTTCGAACGGTGCCATGAACCACCGGGATGAACGGCGGGCGCAGCAATGCGCCCGGTTGACCGTATGACGGGGTCGATGATACCGATTGATGCGGCACAATCAATGACCCGCCATGTTTCTCCCCGGCGAATGGACACCGGCATCGGATCTACACTTCGCCCTTGGGCGCAGCTGCCCTGTTAGGCTCGGCGGCGCCCGATCGGGGTGAGGAGCCGCCGGCTGCAAATCGCGTCCAACTCTGCCGGAGTCTGGATGATTGCGGCCCTGTTGCTGCTCGTCGGCTGCGCGCCGTCGACCGACGAGGGAGTCCGGCTCGCTGGCATCGGCACGGCGCGCGCAGCCCCCGACCCGAAGCCCGTGCCGCGCTTTACGGAGGCTAGCTTCATCGCCGCCGACGGCCAAAATCTGCCGTTGCGCAAATGGCTGCCGCGCGGCGATGGTAAGGGCGAGGTGAAGGCGGTGATCCTCGCCTTGCACGGCTTCAACGACCACGCCAACGCCTTCGCCGGACCGGGTGAAATCTGGGCCGAGGAGGGGATCGCGACCTATGCCTATGACCAACGCGGCTTTGGCGCGGCACCTGAGCGCGGGTTCTGGCCGGGACGCGCCGCGCTGGCGGCCGACGCCGCGACCGCCGCCCAAATATTGCGCCGGCTGTATCCCGGCACCCCGCTCTACCTTGTCGGCGAGAGCATGGGTGGGGCGGTGGCGGTTGTAGCGCTAACTGGTGAGAGCGGCACACAAGTCCCCGATCTCGACGGGGTCATCTTGACCGCACCGGCGGTGTGGGGGCGCCCGACGATGGACCTCCTGCCGCGGCTGGCGCTGTGGGCCGGGGTTCGTCTAATGCCGGGGCTGACCCTCACGGGCCGCGGGCTGAAGATCAAGCCGTCGGACAATATCGCGATGCTGCGGGCGCTGTCGGACGACCCGCTGGTGATCCACGCGACTCGAATCGACACGATCTACGGCCTCGTCGACCT
>DASQCY010000790.1:0-4125 GCA_035634495.1 Allostellaceae bacterium | reverse complement strand
ACAGGAGGTTCGCGATGGTGAAGAGGGCCCCGTTTCTGAAGAGCCGCTACAGCGGCTACCATCACCGCCAGGTGCCGCAGGAAGACACCGAGCTGACCCATGTCGGCCCAGAGACGCCGTGCGGCGAATACATGCGCCGTTTTTGGCAGCCCGTCTGCTATTCGGACGACCTCAAAGACCTGCCGCTCAAGGTCCGGATCCTCGGTGAGGACCTGGTCGCGTTCCGCGACGGCAGTGGCGCCGTTGGCTTGTTGGAGCTGCATTGCCCGCATCGTGGCACGTCGCTCGAGTTCGGGCTGGTCGGGGCCAAGGGGATCCGCTGCTGCTATCACGGCTGGCTGTTCGATGTCGACGGTGCGATCCTTGAAACCCCGGGCGAGCCGGCAACCAGCACACTAAAGGACCGGCTGTGCCACGGCGCCTATCCGGTGCACGAATATAGCGGGATCGTCTTTGCCTATATGGGTCCACCGGAAGAGAAGCCGGCCTTTCCGACTTACGACAGCTACCATCGGCCGGGGTATCGGATGATCCCTGGGCAGAAGTATTTCTATCCGTGCAATTGGCTGCAGATCCTCGAAAACGCGATGGACCCGGTGCACACCGCGTTCCTGCACACGATCGTCAGCGGCGCGGTGTTCACCGACGAGTTCGGCGTGTTGCCGGAGTTGGAGTTCGCCGAGACCCCGGTCGGGATCATCTACATTGCCACACGACGCGTCGGCGACAACATCTGGGCGCGGATGGTCGAAAACGTGCTGCCCAATCTGCAGCAGGTCGCGCCGATCTGGGAGACCGGCCATCACGAGCACCCGTTCAGCGGCCCGATGATGAGCCGCTGGATCGTGCCGCTCGACGACACCAACACGATGCTGATCGAGTTTCGCCATGTCAGCGAGACGGCAGGCGTCGTCACGCCCGATTGGTTTGCCGACCCCAGCATCATGCTGCCCGGTCAGCTCGGTGCCGATACTTACGAGAAAGGCCAGCGGCGGCCCGGTGACTTCGAGGCGCAGGTGTCGCAGCGACCGGTCGCCGTTCATGGTCTCGAACATCTCGGCACGACCGACCGAGGGGTCACGCTCTTCCGCAAACAGATCCGAAGCGGCATCCGGGCGGTCAACGCCGGCAAGGACCCTGTCGGCCTGTTCCGTGACGGCGGCGCGGTGATCCCGACCTATTGCAACGACACCGTCGTGCGCGTACCCCCGGCAAAGACACTAGAACTCGACAAGAAGCTGATGCGCGAGACCGGCCGGCGGCTGGCCGAAGGCTACATTGCCGCACCACCGCTGCTCGCTGCCGCGGAATAGCGACCGCCCAGGTAGGTCGGGGCGGCATCCTCGCGGAGCAGCATACGGCTATCGGCAAAAGCGGGGGTGAAAGGCGGGCCGCCTCGGCGGGTTGCTTGGCCGAAGCGTGCGATTGGATCCGCGAACGCGGTGGTGGACGGTGTCGAACGTGAGGACATGTTGGACGCCGCCCTCTAGGCCCCGGGAGCTGTTTGACGGTGCGGCGAGACTATTGCGGGACTGGCAGCGATAGAGCGGAAAATCATCCGGATACACATGCGCGTTCCTGCGCTATCGCCCGGATAGGGCGCCGTAAGCGTCGAGGACTACTCCGCCCTTTCACCTCAAGCACCAGCTGGCCAGTGGAGAAAACCCGGCCATTGCACGTGACTGCGCCAGGTAACGGGTCGGTTAGCGATCTCAGCGCTCTTCGGATTCAGATATCATCAGCGCCGAGCAGCACGCAGCCATTGGTATCAAGCAGTCCAGCGTTCAGCTTCTGGGCGGCTCGGAGTTCTATCATTAGCCGGTGCGCATCAAATATTCGCCTCAATGCCGGCTCGGAAAGGTCGCTCGACTGAGCCGCCTTCTCCAGTGCATCCATGGCGAGGATGCAGAACACGCGCTCGCGACCGGGCTTGTGTAAGAACAAGGAAAACGTCTTGGCTGCGGCATCCCACGATGGTGGGCCCGTGTCTATATGCCATCCTTCTGGTTCGATCGACATTCAAAAACGTCCCCATTAGTCAACAGCGCAAATTGCAAATCGTCCTATTGCGCAACGCGAGCTACACTCTACCGCGTTGAACTGGGTCACCGCCCTTCGCTGCCCACCAACCGCCGTGCACCCCGGATGCCGCCCCGTCAGACCTCCGCCGGCAATTAACCGGTCGCGCCGACTGCCCTGACTGCTCGCTCTACGCCGAGGGCGGCAGGTACCAGCGCTGATCGCGGTTTTCGAGCCGGCCGGCACGGCGGTGGCGTTGCAGCGCGATGCCGAGATGGTTCGGCCTGACCGTGATCCAGAATTCCCTTGCGAGATAGCTCAGGACTTCGTTCGCGGCGGCGCCCTGGCCACGCACCTGTACAGCCTTCAAAGTGGCGTCGCTCAGCCACATCGTAGGTGCTTGCTTGCCGCCTCCGGCGCTGCGCTTCTCACCGGCCGCCGGCGCAATCCTCGCCGGGCGTGCTCCCATCCGCTTCTCGGTTGTAACCGCTCTCCCACCAAATCGTGCCAGCACCCGTTCGGTGATTTCCAGCTCCTCAAGCTGGTCGCCCAGCTTTGTCCTTCCCTCCTTGTCTTTCCAATACCGCTCATAACACGACTGCAACCGTATTCTCCGATAAATAAACGATGACCGCACGCACCAATCAGCAGGTCGACTCTGGCGGCAACCGCCATTCAGCCGCTCCTGCACCTCTCCGTGTTGTCGCGAAGCGATCAGGATTCTAACCTGGAATATCGTCGGTGCCCTTGATCTTCACGAGTTGGGCTTTCCCTAATCCCGAGCAGGGCAGAGACCTGGATCAGAACTCCAATGAGTCTCCCAAACGTGGGATTCCAGGTGAGGTCAGGCGTGCGTCGACCTCTTTCGTCGCAACTCCATTGCGCGAGTTACACGACCGCTTCCGAGCGAACGCCATGCCCTGGGAATCGGCTGACGAACGGTTCGGGCGGGTCGCCACGCCGCGCGCTGCCAATGCCCTTGAAATTCCGCCGGCTGTTGGAGCGTTAGGCATGAAGCTGGAGAAGGAAGAATTCGGGGTTTCCTCAGTTCATGCCAGCTTGGTGATGTTCATCAATGCCAGCATCCGGCTGACCATACCGGCTGGAGAAAACCCATGGCGTCAGCCCTACTGGCCGCAGCGGCCGCTCCCTCTCACATGAGCCGGCGTCGATGATTAGATTATAAACCTGTCTCAACTATCGCCCGGGATCACTCAGCGCCAGCCGGAAATGGCGGATGATTGCGAGCCGCGCGCGGATGATCGCGAGCCTCTAAAAAGGTAGGCTGCGAGCTCGGTAGCAGACGCGAGGGATCGCTATCGGGCGGGATGATCCGGACGACTTGCTGCGGTTGCAGCGCCTCGATGCCGGCGGCTTCGAGCTCGTGCATTGCCTGCTCGACGATCGTGCGCTGGAGCTCGCCGACATCGTCGTGCGACGCCCAAATCCTCAAGTTCAGCAGCAGCCCCGCTCCGGTCAGGCTTTCGACGAAGACGTGCTGCGGCGGCACCTTCAGGACGCGGGTATCACGCTCGGCCATCGCGACCAGGATGTCGCGCGCTCGATCGATGTCGGCGTTGCTCGAGACAGTGACGTCGATTGAGACGAGCCTGCCGGCGTTGCTGGTGTGGTTCTTCAGCGGGTTGTTCCAGATCGCCGAATTGGGCGCGAACAGGAACATGCCGTCGAAGGTTTCGAGATGGCAGGCGAACAGGCCCATTTCACGCACCGTTCCTGCGATGGCACCGACCTCGATGAAATCGCCGATCCGGAACGGCCGTAGCCACAGTAGCATCAGCCCGGCAGCGAAGTTGCTGAGCGTACCCTGCAAGGCCAAGCCGATCGCCAGGCCGGCCGCGCCGACCACCGCCAGCAGTGAGGCGGTTTGGATACCGACTTGGCTTAGGGCGACGATAAGGACGAGGATCAGAACCGCATAACGGATCATCGAGGCGAGCACCGGCCGCAAAGTCGGGTCGATATGCGTCGTTCGCCGTGAGATGTCATAGACTGCGCGCGAGACCCAGCGCGCGACGATGGTGCCGATCACGAGGATGAGGACAGCCGCGACGAGCCGCGGCAAAAACGCCGCCGTCCAGGTCCAGA
>DASQCY010000789.1:0-8856 GCA_035634495.1 Allostellaceae bacterium | reverse complement strand
TGGTGGCGTCGTCGAGGTCCTGCGCTCGGAACAGGTCGAGGTAGTCATAAGGTCCGCACACCGCATAACTGCCGATCCATTGCGCCGTCGGACAGGCGACGCGCACATGCTCCATAACCCGGTGCTCGAGGTCTTCGACGGCGGTCGGCGACTGCAAGCCGTCGGGCTCCAGCCGTGTCAGCATGGCAAAAGTCTGCATCGAGGTTCTCCCGCTTGGTGAGTTACTGGACAAGCCGAAACATTGGCGCTCCGGCGCATACGCACGGCGTGTCGAACAGTTACAAGATAGCGTTCCGCCAGAGCGCGCCCTTGACATAGATCAACGCGCGAACGAGGTTTTAGCCCAAGGGTCGTCCCTCGGGCGAATTACGCTTGCCTAATGAGACGGCACGAGATGTCCATCGATATCGCAAGGGTACTCCGTGAGGAGGCCGGGAAGGCGCGGCAAGTCGCCGAGCGCGTGAGCAATCCCGACGATAAGGATGTGCTGGCCCAGCTCGCAGCCAAACTCGTGGAGATCGCGGAGCGATTGGAGCGCGACGCCAGAGACTAGCCGCGGCACTGCATTACGGCCTTTGGTGACGCGATGCCTTTCGGCTCGTCAGCGGACGATTTACTGGATTCTACGGCAGTAAGTGGGCAATTCAAGATCTCGGACCTGCTATGCACAGCTACCATTCCCATAGGAGCCTGCCAGCGGCGGATCGAACCAACGGTTTGATGGTTCCCGGCACTCTCGCGCCACCGCGGGATTGCCCGCTTTGCCCGCGGCTCGCCGCGTTCCGGGAGAAGCAGCGGCACGCCCATCCGGCTTGATTCAATGCTCCAGTTCCGTCATTTGGAGATGATCAGGCGGAGTTGTTGATCGTCGGTCTGGCACCCGGTCTCAGAGGAGCGAACCGAACGGGGCGGCCGTTCACCGGCGACTACACGGGGGATTTGCTTTATGACGTTTTGCGCAAATTCGGTCTTGCCGAAGGCGTATACGATACCCGCCCCGATGATGGCCTGGAGCTTCGCCGCGCGCGGATCACCAATGCGGTCCGTTGCGTGCCGCCCGAAAACACGCCGAAACCGAGCGAGATCGCGACTTGCCGCCGGTTCCTTACCGCCGAGATCGCTGGAATGCCCTGGCTCCACGTCATCCTCGCCCTCGGCGTCATCGCCCACCACACCGTGCTTGCTGCACTTCACCTCCGTCGCCGACTATTCCCTTTCGCGCACGGTCGACTGCATGCCTTTCCTTCGGGGTTGCTGCTTGCCGACAGCTATCATTGCTCTCGCCTCAACATTACGACGGGAAAGCTCAGCGTGTCGATGTTCGAATCGGTATTTGTCACTCTCACCCGGCGCCTCGACGCCTTTGCGCTGAACCGTCCGGAGCCAGTCTGAGCCATGCCGGAATTACCTGATGTCGAGCTGTTCAAGCGGCATTTGGACACGACCTGCCTAGGCCGGACCATATGCCAGGTCACTGTCAATGATGCCCGCATATTGTCCAGCATCTCGGCCGACGAGCTTGGCCGCCGGCTCGACGGCGTCCAACTGGCCGAATCGCGGCGTCATGGTAAGCACCTTTTGGTAGGACCCGATCCACCAGGCTGGCTAACCATGCATTTCGGCATGAACGGCTCGCTCAGGCATTTTGCAGAGGGCGAGAATGATCCGCCCTACGACCGCGTGCGTTTCGATTTTTCGGACGGCCACCATCTCGCCTATGTCAACCCGCGGCTGTTTGGGCAGGTCGGCCTAGCGAGCGACGCCGCCGTATTCATTGCAGAAGAGGGGCTCGGCCCCGATGCGCTCGATCCGCGGTTTGATCTTGCGGCATTCGAACGGGCGCTCGCGGGCCGCAAGCGCGATGTGAAGTCGCTTCTGATGGATCAGGCGGTGATCGCTGGCATTGGCAACATCTATTCCGACGAGATCCTCTTTCAGGCCGGCGTCCATCCGCGGGCGCGTTCCGATCGGCTCAGCACAGACGCGAAGAAGCGCTTGTTCAGCTGTCTCAAGGAGGTGTTGCAGACCGCGGTTGATGCCGGAGCCGGCGCCGAGCGGCTTGTCGATCGGCTGCCAAAGACCTTCTTCATTCCCATCGCGAAAAGGGTGCGCATTGCCCCCGATGTGGCGGAGAGATCACGATCGTCAAATTTTCAAGCCGCACTGCCTATCACTGCCCACGGTGTCAGCCCGAGCCGAGGTGAACCTACCGACAATGAGCCTGATCCGATGCCGACATCGACTGCCGATCCAGATCATGCTCCCGGCGCACCCGGTATCAACCCCACCTGGACCAGCAGCGCCAAGGACCTAGTCGGCTGCGCACTTGGACCGTCGCGGCTGTGGTTCACAATCGGCTTCGGCATCATCAACGAGGTCTATTATCCGCGTGTCGATATTCCGCAGATCCGCGATCTCGGCTTCATCGTTGGCGGGCCGGACGGGTTCTGGTCAGAAGTCAAACGTAACGCCAACTACCGGCTCCGTCCGGTCGCATCGGGCGTGCCCGCGGTCGAAATCCGGCACGAGCACCCGCGCTACGTCTTGCACCTGCGCGTCACCCCCGACCCCCGCCGCGACGTCTTGCTGATCGACTGCGTGCTCGAGGCCGACAACGCCCTGAGGCCCTATGTGCTGCTCGCTCCGCATCTCGGTGCGACTGGTTACGGCAATGTCGCTGCGGCAGAGTACCTCCGCGGCAGGCACGTGCTGTGGGCCGAACAAGGCCCCTTCGGCCTTGCGTTAGCCGCGGCCGATGAGGATCGGCACGACGCCCTCGGGCGAACCAGCACCGGATATGTCGGCACGAGTGATGGCTGGCAGGATTTCGCCCGTCATGGGGCCATGACCTGGGAGTACGCCGTCGCTGGGCCCGGCAATGTGGCATTGATCGGTGAACTGCAGCGCCAAGCCACCCTGGCGCTTGGCTTCGGCAGCAGCGCGGAAGCCGCAGCGACCCTGGCGATTTCGAGTCTAATGCAACCGTTCGACGCAGCGATGCAGCAGCAAATCGCCGATTGGGAAGCTTGGCAAGCCCGCTGTAGCGCCGCAGGGGCTGTGCAATTGCACGGGCCCGCCGACCTGCTGACGCCGATCCGCGAGCAATTCGCAACTTCGGCCGTCGTGTTACGCGCCCATCTGGATAAGACCTATCCCGGCGCGATGGTCGCCAGCCTCAGCGTTCCATGGGGCGATACCGGCAACGAGCGTGGCGGTTATCATTTGGTCTGGCCCCGTGACCTGGTCGAATGCGCCGGCGCGCTTTTGGCTCTTGGCGCGGAGAGTGAGGCCGGAGATACGCTACGTTATTTGATTGCTACGCAAAACGAAGACGGTCATTGGCACCAAAACCAATGGCTCGGCGGAACTGCCTCCTGGAGCGGGATCCAGCTCGATGAGAGCGCTTTCCCGGTGTTGCTTGCTGCTGCCCTTGCCGATCGCGACCGTCTGCGCGGCATTGCCGTCGAAGATATGGTGCGGCGCGCCCTCGGGTTTATTGCGCGCACCGGGCCCTCCACGGCTCAGGACCGGTGGGAGGAGAATGAGGGGATCAACGGATTTACCCTCGCGGTCTCGATTGCGGCCTTGGTGGCTGGGGCAGAGCTGTTGCCATCGCCGGCAAGTGATTGGGCGCTGGCCCTCGCCGATTTCTGGAACGCCGAGATCGAAGCCTGGACCGTGGTCGCCAACACCGCGCTGGCCCAGCGCTTTGGCGTCCCCGGCTATTATGTGCGGGTCGCGCCCCAGCGAGTGCTCGCCGATCGAACAGCCAGTGCGGCCGTCGTACCGATCCGCAACCGCAGCGATGACCTCGCGCTGCCGGCCGAGGAGCAGGTCGGCACCGAATTCCTGCAGCTCGTCCGCTTTGGCTTGCGCCGCGCCGATGATCCGCTGATCCGCGCCTCGGTTCGCGTCATCGACGGCCTGCTCAAAATCGACACGCCGAATGGCCCGGTATGGCACCGCTATCGGGGCGACGGTTATGGCGAGCATGAGGACGGAAGAGCTTTCGACGGGACCGGTTGCGGCCGTGGCTGGCCGCTGCTGACCGGCGAGCGGGGCCATTACGAGCTCTGCGCCGGAAACGACCCGCTGCCCTTCCTGAAGGCGATGGCGGCGATGACCAGCCCCGGCGGCATGATGCCCGAGCAGGTCTGGGATGCGGACCCCATCCCGCAGCGCCGGCTCTTCCCCGGCCTGCCCAGCGGGTCGGCGATGCCGCTCGCCTGGGCCCATGCAGAATTCGTCAAGCTGTTGGTATCGCGACAGCTCGGCCGCCCGTTCGACCGTCCGCTAGCGGTGTGGCGGCGCTATGGCGGGCGGCGGCCGGTGCTGCGGCATGCCTTCTGGTGGCCGCATGCGGCTATTGGGTCATTGCCAGCCGGTGCGAGCCTTGCCATCGCTCTCGACGCGCCGGCGCTCGTCCATTGGGGATACGACGGCTGGCGGTCCACGCAGGACGCTCAGACCAACGACACGGGCCTGAGCTTTCACGTCGCGACGCTGCAAACCGGCGCGTTGCCGCCAGGCACGCGGATCGATTTCACCTGGCGCCGCGAGGACACCGGCGAATGGCACGGGAAGGACGAGGCCGTCGCAATCATGCCGCCGCCCGCTCTGGATGACTGCCGCACCAGCGCAGAAGGAGCGCGCCGATGAAGAGATCGCGCGTGTCGTATCATGTAGTTTGGCAGGCTTGGTCGCGACAGAGTTAATATAGGACCGAGATTCGGCGCCGATCGAGGGTCCAACGCGCGCCGATCGACAATCGAGCGCCGCTGATCGCTGCCGCGATTGCAAGCCAATCCCAATCTCTAACATAATTGGAGAACAGCCGTGGCTCAAGAATGTCCGCTATCGGCAGCGTTGACGCTAAAGGATACCCAATACGGTTTTGCTGGAGAGACCGGCACGGTCTGGACCATAGCGCCGGATTTCACCTTCACGATCGCGCGTCATATAGGACTCAAGATTTCTTGACCCATACAAGCAAGGGCGATTGACCCCGGAACAGCAGGTCCACTTCAAAGCCATGCTGGACCGAGTCGGGGTATCCAAGCTACCGAAACGCCTCGGCGGTGGACCACGGGTGAATGCGCGCATTATCACATTATCCTATGGCAGGGCGGATTCTGTGCTAACGCTTCCGCCGGGTGGGGGCGACCTCAGATCGCTGCGCGGCCCAGCAGGTGATGACTCAGCTGCCGCTCTGGTGGAGATTGCCGGCGCAGTAAAAGAGATGACCGCCAGCTGATCCGTTTGTCTAACCGGACCCTTGGGCGCGCCTTTGGCTCGATCTCCGGGAGGGGTGTTCTCGCAATAATTCATTATGGTCGGCGGCGCTCGCATCCGTCCGATGCTGTTTCGGACCAAACCGAGGAGCTGCTTGAACCCGCTCCCGCCGCTTTTTGTTCTCTTGTTTTAAGTCTCCAGGAAGATTTTCCTCCTTGCCAATCAAGACAACGAGCTATCACAAGAGGTTTTAAGGGTCGTAGAGGCGCATGGCCGGATCTTCGGACTTCAGCCATGGGCGTAAAGCCAGGAAATGACCTCTGGCCATACGGCCGCATGCGCATGCTGCCCGACGAGGATCGCAAGATGCTGTAGGCCCACCCCGGTCTCACCGGGATATTCGATAAGGCGGGTGTCCACCGCCGGCATCGCGTCGATAAAGGGCGCGACCGATCGGGGCGGCGCGACTGTGTCTGCGGTATTAACGACCGCCAGGCAGGGAACCCGCAGCGACGAAGGTCCGAGGATCCGGTCCTCGATGCGCAGAGTTCCGGCGCAGAAGCGGTTTTCGCGATAGAGCCAATCGAGGATCTCGTGAACGAGCCTTCCGGGCAGGGGAAACTCGTCCAAGGCCCAGCGCTCGACCCGAGCATGCACTATCAACGCTTCCGGATCTCCCATGCTTAGGGCAATGTCGACTAGCCTCGACCATAAAAAGGTCTCGGGGGACGCCATCATGCTGAGCTGCGACAACAGCGAGCCAGGAACAATCTCCATGGCCGAGAGGGTAGGTGGCGCCATCGCAACGATCGCATCCCGAAAACGGCAGCTGCCCGGCGCAAAGCAAAGCGGCGTCGACAGGAGCACGAGACCCCGGACGCTCTGCGGGTCGAAAGCCGCGAAAATCGCCGCCAATGTCCCCCCGAGCGAATGGCCCATGATAAATGGGCTCGTCCCGCCGGGTTCCTGCGCCACTGCGGCGACCGCCTCACCGATCGATTGCGTCGCATAAGCGGCGAGGCCTGCAGCTTTATCCCCGCGCGACGGCGGCATCCACTCAAGAAGGTACAGGTGCAGGCGGTTCTGTAGGCACTGGCGGACCACGCTCACGGAATGGGCGAGATCCCAGATGTATGGACGCTTGATCGGCGCCGCGACAATGAGTAAAGGCGGCCCCGCCGTAGCGGCAAGATAGGCACGAAGCCGCCAACGCGCACCGGTTGCGACAACCCGGTAGCGGCACTCGGTTGGTCCGAGCCCTAACCGCCCGAGCCCATCTCCCTGAATCTGCCGCAGGGTGTCGAGCAATCCCAGCATAGAGAAGCATCCCTTCGCGGGCTCATTGGTTCTGCCCTGACGTCCAGCCGCCTTGAGCTAGATCAAAGCGCCCTCGGCGAGGGTTGCCCTTTTATGTCGTTTCGTCCGACGGCCGTCATCAACAGGCGAAGAGGAGCCGCCACATGACTGACAGCGAAGCCGCTCTCGAGGAAGTCCGTCGCGCTCTCCGTCGCGAGCCGCGCGTTAATTTCGACCATCAGCCCATCAGCCTGACCTTTGCCAATGGCGAGCTGCTGCTTTCCGGCGAAGTCGGCGACGTCGCGGCCAAGAGGCTGGCGGTCGAGCGCGCCGCCGGGGCGCCGTCGGTGACGGCTGTGCTCGATGAATTGCGGGTGCGCCCGGCGGAGAGCATTCCCGACGACGAAATCTATGACCTCTTGCGCAGGGCCTTGGTCGAAGAACCGGCGCTCACTGGTTGTACGATCCGCGAGCACATCCGAGGGCAGTTTCAGATCGTCCATGCGCCGCTGACCAGCGTAGGGCGGGTCGATTTGTCGGCTCGCCGGCGAGGTGCCGAGCCTCGCCCAGAAACGGCTCGCTGGTGCCCTCGCCTGGTGGGTTCCTGGAACTCAAGATGTGATCGACACCCTCGGCGCCCAGCCCCCCGAGGAAGACAGCGACGATGCCATCTGCGATGCCGTGCGCCTGGTGCTCGAGAGAGATCCCGCCCGTCCATGCAACCGCCATCCAGGTCGGCTCGCGGGACGGTGTCGTCACCTTCGACAGCACGATCCCGGCGGCATCGGAGCGTACGACCGTGGAACATGATGCTTGGTACGTTTGGGGCGTTCGCGATGCCGTCAATCACGTCACAGTCCGTGCCTGATCTCTCCCATATGCCGCAGTCAGGAGCTGCTCAATGTCCGACAAAAAGAAGGCAACTTGTCTCGCCCCGAGCGCCATTGTTGCGGCGTGCCGGTCTTGCTTCGCCGCCTTCCATCCACGGTCCCCTGCGGCGGGCCATGCCCAGCTGATCTCCGAGGGCATCGCACTCGTCGCCCCCAGGGATGAAGGCGCGCCCAAGCTGATCGATCAGTGCCGGAGCAAATATCCCTGGTTCGACCGGAAAATCTCCACGCACATCCCCGCATCGGTCAGGGAACAGGCGCGGTTCCTCAAGCGGGCCAAGGAATTTCGGTCATTTCAGGAGCTTTATTTGGAGGCGACGCTGGCGTCGCTTGTCGTTCGCGGTTTTTTGACCGCGGGTCTGGAAGCGGGCGCTGGAGATGCCGGGTTGCCGCGAGAGCCCGCTGAAGGTCGACGCCGCGCGGCATGAGCCCCAACAACCAAAACTTGGAGGGACCGATGATGCAGGGAGTGCGACTATCCAGCATCGAACCGCATGCCGAATTGTTTCCGCACGGCGCAGACGTCGGCGTCCGCGGTATCGGCCCGACGCGGGCTTCGGCGTTTGAGCAGGCGGCGCTCGCCCTGACTTTGGCGGTCACGGACCCAACCGGCATCTCCTCGCAGCACACGGTCGAGGTCGCCTGCGAGGCACCGGACGACGCTTTTCTGCTGCTCGATTGGCTGAACAGCCTGATCTACGAGATGGCGGTGCGGCGGCTGGTTTTCGGGCGCTTCGCCGTGTCGATCGAGGGCCATCGCCTGCATGGTCGAGCCTGGGGCGAACCCGTCGATCGTGCCCGCCACATGCCGGCGGTCGAGCCCAAGGGCGCAACTTTGACGGCCCTCAAGGTCGAGGCGCGCGACGACGGCGCCTGGGTCGCGCAATGCATCGTCGACGTCTGAACAAATGGAGTAAGCCATGGAACTGTCGCCGCTGCATCAGGTGTCGAGCTGGGAATGGCGCCTCGACCCGGAAGGGGTGATGCGCGTTCCGGCGGTGCTTTTTGGTGAAGAGGGCCTGATCGCGGAAATGGACGAGAAGGTTCTCGAGCAGATCCGGAATGTGGCATGCCTGCCGGGCATTGTGGACGCCGCTTATACGATGCCGGACGCGCATTGGGGCTACGGCTTCCCGATCGGCGGCGTCGCCGCCTTCGATCCTGATGAGGGTGGGGTGGTGTCGGCCGGGGGCGTCGGCTTCGACATATCCTGCGGCGTGCGCACATTATTGACCGGTCTCAAGCCCGATGATTTGGCGGGCTGCAAAGAGGCATTGGCGGACAGCCTGTTCCGGACGATCCCTGCCGGTATGGGCAGCACGGGAAAGATCGCGCTCGACGAGATCGAGATGAACCGCATGCTCGAAGGCGGCGCGCAGTGGGCGGTTGCACAGGGTTACGGGCGCGCCGAGGATCTCGATCGCATCGAGGAAGGGGG
>DASQCY010000788.1:0-2368 GCA_035634495.1 Allostellaceae bacterium | reverse complement strand
GGGAGTTTGGGAGGCGAGCGTTGGACATTGCGGCATGGCTGCACGGCCTCGGGCTTGCACAATACGAGACCGCGTTTCGCGAAAACGCGATCGACAGCGCCTTGCTGCCGAACCTAACCGCCGAGGACCTGAAAGACCTCGGCGTTATCTTGGTCGGGCACCGGCGTCGGCTGCTCGATGCGATCGCGGCGCTGCGCGCCGAGTCCGTCGCGCCACCGCCCGCTGACAGTGCTGGATCGGCGCCCGAGCGGCGCCAGCTGACGGTTATGTTCTGCGATCTGGTCGGCTCGACGCCGCTGTCAGCGCGGCTCGATCCCGAGGATCTGCGCGAGATCGTCGGCGCCTATCACCGCTGCGTCGCCGACACGGTCGCCCGCTTCGCCGGCTTTGTCGCCAAGTATATGGGTGACGGCGTTCTGATCTATTTCGGCTATCCGGAAGCTCATGAAGACGATGCCGAACGGGCAGTCCGTGCTGGGCTTGCGGTTATCGACGCAGTCGGCAGGTTGGCCACGTCAACACCTTTGAATGTGCGGCTCGGCATCGCAAGCGGCCTTGTCGTCGTCGGTGATCTGATCGGCGCCGGCGCAGCGCAGGAACGCGGGGTGGTCGGCGAGACCCCAAACCTCGCCGCGCGGCTGCAGACATTGGCCCAACCGGGTACGCTCGTCATCGCCAACGGCACGCGCCGGCAGATAGGCGCACTGTTCGAGATCGAAGGTCTCGGTCCGCAGCATCTCGCCGGCTTTTCCGATCCGCAGCGCGCGTGGCAGGTGGTAAGGGAGAGCGGTGTCGTGAGCCGCTTCGAGGCGTTGCGGGGCGAGGCCTTGACGCCGTTCGTCGGGCGCGAAGAGGAAATCGAGCTGCTGTTGCGTCGGTGGCAGCGGGCGACTAGCGGCGAGGGTCAGGTGGTCCTGCTGGGCGGCGAGGCCGGCATCGGCAAGTCGCGCCTGGTTGGCGTGCTGCACGACCGGCTGGCGGGCGAAGCGCATACGCGATTGCGCTATTTCTGTTCGCCGCACCATCAGGATAGCGCGCTCTACCCGTTCATTACTCAGCTCGAACGGGCCGCCGGGTTCGCACGCGAGGATACGGTGGAAACGAGGCTCGATAAGCTCGAAGCGCTGCTCGCGCCGGCTTCGCCGCCGCTCGAAGATTTCACCCTCCTCGCCGAACTCCTGTCGTTACCGGCGGAGCCGCGTTATCCGCCACTCGGTTTGAGCCCGCAGCGCAAGAAAGACAAAACCTTTGAGGCGCTGCTGCGGCAACTCGAAACGCTGGCGGCACGCCAGCCCGTCCTGTTCATCTGTGAGGACCTGCATTGGATCGACCCCAGTTCGCGCGAGCTTCTCGACCGCACGATCGATCGCGCGGCCGGCATGCCGGTGTTGCTCGTCGCAACGCACCGACCGGAATTCGTTCCGTCATGGAGCGGGCTGCCGCAGGTCACGACCATAACTTTGAGCCGGTTCGACCGACGCGCTGGGACGGCGATGGTCGAGCAGATCGCCGACGGACAGGCGCTAACGTCCGAGGCGGTGGCGGAGATCGTCGAACGCGCCGACGGGGTGCCGTTGTTCGTCGAGGAGCTGACGAAGGCCGTCATCGAAGTCGGCGGGTCCGGCGACGGAATCCAGAAGGCGCTGGTTGGCGCTCTCCCGTCATCGCTAGCGGTCCCGTCGGCATTGCACGCGCCACTGATGGCGCGGCTCGACCGGCTCGGCCCGCGGCCCAAGGAGATCGCCCAGATTGCCGCGGTGATCGGCCGCGAATTTTCTTACGAATTGCTGGCGCCGGTGACCGATCGCAACGAGACCGAGCTTGCGGACGCGCTCGGCCGGCTGGCCGATGCCGGCCTCGTCTACTCCCGCGGCACGCCGCTCGACGCGACCTACCTCTTCAAGCACACGCTCGTCCGCGACGCCGCCTATGCCAGCCTGCTGCGTCGCCGCCGCGAAGAGCTGCATGCGCGCATCGCCGCTGTTTTCGTAACCGAGTTTCCCGAGTTCGCCGCCGCCCAGCCCGAGATCGTCGCGCATCACTACACAGATGCGGGTCTTGCCGAGCAGGCAGTGCCCTATTGGCAGCGCGCTGGCGAGCGGGCGATCGAGCGCTCGGCCAACCTCGAAGCGATCACGCATCTGACCCGGGGTATCGAGATGCTGAAGAGCCTGCCGGGGAGCCCCGAGCGCGACGAGCAGGAACTCGTGCTGCAAGTCGCTTCGATTACCCCGTTATGGGCCAGCCGGGGGTTCGGATCGCCGCAGGCCGAGCGCGCCGCCACACGGGCGCTGGAGCTGAGCCGGCAGGTCGGGGTAGACACCCCGGCGCATTTCTGGGCCGTGTTTGGGGTGGCCTTCGCTTATCT
>DASQCY010000787.1:0-1904 GCA_035634495.1 Allostellaceae bacterium | reverse complement strand
TAGCGCTGCAGGGTTGCGAGATCGATCGCGCCGGCGTTCCTCACCGCCGCGGGATCCTCGCTGCCAAGCGCCTTCATGACTTCGAGTGTGCGCTTGACGACGCGCGTGATCCCGGAAGCGCCGACGAACATGTGAAAGGCTTCCTCGGTCAGCATGAACCGGCAAGTCTGCGACAGCGGGTCGAACGCGCTTTCGGCCAAGCTCTTCAGCTGAAAGCGCCCGTCGCGGTCGGTGAAATAGGCGAACATGAAGAAGCTGAGCCAATCGGCGATCGGCTGGTTGAAGGTACCGAGGATGCGCGGCTTGTCCGGGTCGCCCGAATGGCGGGCCAGCAGCTCCTCGGCCTCCTCGCGCCCGTCGCGGCCGAAATAGCCGTGCAGCAGATAGACCATCGCCCACAGGTGGCGGCCTTCCTCGACATTGACCTGGAACAGGTTGCGCAGGTCATAGAGTGAAGGGCAGTTCTCGCCGAGCCGCCGTTGTTGCTCGACCGAAGCGGGCTCGGTGTCGCCCTGGGTCACGATCAGCCGCCGCAGCGCCGAGCGGTGCTCGCCCGGCACTTGCAGCCACACCGGCTCGCCCAAGGCATCGCCAAAACCGATCCGGCGGTCGGGTACCGGCTCGGCGAGAAAGATGCCCCAGCGGTACTCAGGCATCTTGACCATGCCGTAGCTCGCCCAGCCCTTCTCGTCGACCGTGGTGGCGGTGCGCAGATAGACATCGGCACCGGCAAACGCCGCCGGTCCCATTTCCTTCCACCAGTCGAGGAAGTGCGGCTGCCAGTGCTCTAGCGCGCGCTGCAATGCCCGGTTCTCGCGGAGGTCGACGTTGTTCGGGATCCGTTCCCGATAGTCGAGAGCCATAGTGGGTTTCCCGTATCCGTATATGTCCTATATCCGTTCCCGATCGAACCGCGCCCTGGCGCCGCTACCATATCGCTTCAAGGCACCGTGCTCGCCGACCGCGTTCGGCCGGGAAAAGATCCAGTTCTGCCAGGCCGAAAGCCGCCCAAAGATCTTGGTCGTAGCGGTCTCGCCGCCGGCGAAGCGCAGATTGGCCTCCATGCCGGTCAGAGCGTCGGGCGAGAGGCTCGCACGCTCCTCGATCGCCAGCCGGATTTCGTCCTCCCAGTCGAGCTCGTCCGGGGCAAAGGTCACCAGACCGAGATCGATTGCTGTGGCTGCATCCAGCGCTGCGCCGGTATGCCGCTGGAGTGCGGCGGCCGACGCCTCGTCATTGAAGCGGGCGGCCAGACGGCTCCGGCCGTTGACCATCTCGAGATCGCGAAAATTGAACGCCGAAAGCGCAATGCACGGCCCCTCCGCTGCCATGTAGCTGCGGTCGGCGGCGAGCGCCAGCTCGAACAGGGAACCGGCAAAACACGAACCCTCCTCGATGACGGCAAACAGGCTGCGCGAAGAGACGTCGAGCCGCTGCAACGTGCGGCGCAACAGGCCGATCGTCTCGCGCACGAACCAGTGGTCGCGATGGCTGGCCATGGCCGCGTCGCAGGCCAGCATCGTGTTCGGCTCGCCGGCAGTCTTGAGCACCCAAGTTCCGATGTCGTGATGGTTGGCGCGCAGCATCAGCAGCGCGTCGTCCAATTCGCGCGCCATCGCCAGCGGCCACCATTGCGCTCCGGCCGCGACGATGGTGTCGATATCGCTGGGCGCTTCGCGCGGTCCGGTCACAGTTAAGATCGCGAACCTCTGGTCGGCTTTGATGTCGACTGCGACCCAGCGGTACCGATAGCCGCGTTCCTCGATGCTGCGCTCCAGCGGCACGAGCGACACGCTGGCGGCATTGGCCGGGCGATCGCTCTCGGTTGCGAGTGCCGCTGCGCGCTCCGCCACGAGTTCCGGGAACCGGGCGGGCGGCGCCGTCCGATCCACGAGCCCCCAGGC
>DASQCY010000786.1:0-1714 GCA_035634495.1 Allostellaceae bacterium | reverse complement strand
CTCGAGGAAGGCGGCACAAGCCATCAGGCGCGGGTCGTTCCCGATCCGCCCGACAAGCTGAACGCCAGTCGGTAAGCCGTTGTCGGCCCAGCGCGCCGGCAGGGTCACGCATGGAACGCCGAGTAGGGTCCACATCCGGTTGAAGATGGGGTCTCCGGTGTTGCCGAGCCCAACCGGCGCCTCTCCCGGCGCCGCCGGAACCAGAACCGCGTCGCACGAGCCGAAAAACGCATCGAGACCGGCGCGCGCCTCCGCGGCGCGGGCGAGCGCCCGATCGTACTCGTCGGCCCCGATCGTCATCCCGGCATCGAGCATCTGGGCGAGGCGTGGCGAGAGCTCGGCGCTGTGCAGGGTCCGCTCATAGGCGAGCGCGCGAACCATCTCGAACCCCATGATCGTGTTCTGCACTTCGGCGAGCCCGTAATGCTCGGGCGCGATGGCCAGCTCCGCGACCGCGGCCCCGGCACGTTCGAGGGCCGCCCGCGCCGCGTCGAGCGCAGCGGCCGTCGCCGGCTCGGCTTCGTCCCACATCGGTGTGCGATAGAGACCGAAACGGGGGCGGTCGCTGGGCGCGGCGAGATGGCGCAGCGCCGGACGCTCAGACAGCACGCCGGCAAAGAACGCCGCATCTTCGACCGTGCCGGCGAGCACGCCGATCGTATCGAGACTGTCGGCGAGCGGCTTCACCCCGGCTCGGTTGATCAGGCCGAAGCTCGGCTTGTAGCCGATGCAGCCGCAATACGCCGCCGGTCGGATAACCGACCCTGCGGTCTGCGTGCCGAAAGCGAGCGGCGCCATCCCATCGGCGACTGCCGCGGCCGAGCCGCTCGACGAGCCGCCAGGGGTGTGAGCGGGGTTGCGCGGGTTCGCGGTTTTGCCCGGCGTAAAGGCGGCGAATTCGGTGGTCACGGTCTTGCCGAGAACGACCGCACCGGCGGCGCGGGCGAGCGCTACGCATGACGCATCCGCCGCAGGCCGGTGACCGCGGTAGATCGACGAGCCGTAGGCGGTCGGCATGTCGACGGTGTCGATCAGGTCTTTGACCGCGATGGGGATCCCGTGCAGCGGTCCGCGCGTCGGCTCGGCGTCGCGCCGCCGGGCGTCGGCGAGCGCTCGCTCGCGGTCGAGATATTGCCAGGCCCCGACCATCGTCTCGCGCGCCTCGATACGGTCGAGATAGGCTGCGGCCAGCGCCTCGGCAGTCAGCCGGCGCTCGGCGATCTGCCGGGCCGCCTCTCGAACGCTCAGAGAGCGAGGGTCGGTCACGCGGTCTCCTCTACGCAGCTTGGGCAAGCTAGCAGGCGGCGCTAGGATCGTCGAGGCTAACAGCTGGAGAAACGAGATGATTGAGATCCCGGCGCGCCAGGGCAAAGCCACGCGTGTCTCCAAAGGCCAGACGGTCAAGGTCGTCAATACAAGGGGGCAGCAGGTCGTCGACACCTGGGCATTCAATGCCGAAGACATGCGCGAGTTCATGTCGATGGAGCACAGCCGCGTCGCGATCGGGCGGATCATTCCGGGGATCGGCGACACCCTCGTCACCAACCGGCGGCGGCCGATCCTGACATTGGTTGAGGACACCTCCGGCGGGATCCACGACACGTTGTTCGCCGCCTGCGACCGCTGGCGCTACCAGACGCTCGGTTGCACGGACTATCACGACAACTGCACCGACAATCTCGTAGCCGGGCTGGTTACACTCGGGCTCGCCCCG
>DASQCY010000785.1:0-2303 GCA_035634495.1 Allostellaceae bacterium | reverse complement strand
CGAGGGCCATCGAGGACCTGCGCGCCAGGCGGCTCAATCCTGAACGGGAGACAATCGACTGATGTCGGAAACCATCGGCCGGCAAGCGGCGGCGTATCGCCAGGGTCTCGTGCTGGGTCTGACCATGGCCGAGATCATGCTTCTGCTCGTCTTCTGCATGCTCATCGCCGTGGGCGTCGGGCTCGCCAATGAACGCGCCAAATTACTCGACACGATGCTGCGCCTCAAGAAAGTCGAGGCAGCCGCCGCTGCCGACAGGGCGATCGTCGAGACCATCAAGAAAAATGCGCGGCTGGCAGAGCTCCTGGCGCAGGCGACAGGGTCGGCATCTCAACGCGAGATCGACGAATTCTGGCGTAAGCTGGTCGAGAGCAACGATGTGGTTGCCAAGCTGGGGCGGCAAGGCCTCTCGCTCGTAGCGCTCAAGGAAGACGGCGACTATTTTGCCAAAATGCAGCGGCTGCTGAAGGAAGGAATCGATCCCGACAAGATCGCAAGAGGGCTAGCACTCGTGTCTGCGATCGACGAGGCCGGCTTTGCCAACACCATGCCGAAGCTGACGCCGGGCCAGGTTACAGCCCTGATCGAGAAAGGGATCGCCGCGTCCAAGCCACAGACCGAGAGCGATCGTGGGCACGGGCACAACTGGCCGCCGATCATCAACCTGAGCGAGGCCGGCGGATATTACTTCGCGACCGGCAGCGCCGTTTTAACGCCAGACTTTGCAACGGCCCTGCGCACGGTGGTGATCAGTCGCTTGCTACAGATCGCGGAATCGTTCGACGTCGACGTCATCGAAGTCATCGGACATACCGACGAGCAGCCCGTCACCAACCGTGTTTCGAACCTGGATCGCCACTTGTCGTCGGTCACCCTCGGAGGAGCCGACGCGGGGGTCCTGCAATGGGCCGACAATGCCGGGCTCGGGCTCGCCCGCGCGCTGGCGGTGGTCAAGGTGTTGGCCTCCGACGCGCGTCTTGGGGCCTTTCGCATCCTGCCGCTATCGGGCGCCCAGCTCATTGATACCGACGGCAGGCTTACGCGCTGGGACGAACAGGGCGACGTCCGTGAGCGTCGACGGATCGAAATCCGGATGCGAAAGTCCAGTTGAGCGGCGCAGGGGCCCTCTCAAGCTACCATAGTTCCCATCATAACTACCTGGGTCGCATCCCGGTCCCGTTGATCACACCCACGACATTCTTTGCGGGACCACCAATCACGGCGGTGCCAGAACCTGGACGAACCATGCCCGTCCCATTGATAATTGCATTCGGCGTCGTGGCGTTAGACGCGAGCGGACCGATGCCGCGCCGACCGATGTTCGTCCTCGGGGCGCGCGTACGAATCGGCATGCTGACGCCGATGGCATTGGTGGTCGCGCCGTTGAGAGCGCTCGCCGCGGTGCCACCGACGGTGTTCATTGCCGTAACACCGACGGTGTTCATTGCCGTAACACCGACGGCGTTCATTGCCGTAACACCGACGGCGTTCTTCGCCGCATTCGCGGCGGTCGAGCCCCTGGTACCGATGGCACCCGTCGGATCTTGCACGAGCATCCCAATGGCGTTCCTCGCCATACCGCTCGCCGTGCCTGGGCCGAGCGGCTGTTGCCGCCCGGCAAAATTCTTCGATGGACGGCCCATAATAGCCTTCGTCCAATCGTTCGCTTTCGCAGCCTTCTTGAAGCTCTGACGGGGTTGCTCGCCAATGCGGGTATCAATTGGATTGACGCCGCCGCCTCCGGCGTGCACCGCTCCGCCGGCCTCACCGCCCGGCACTGCTTTCATATCCGCTCTATTCCCCCCTTCGGCACTCTCCGGCGGCGCCAAGGTCACAGGTGCCGTCACGCGCGGAGATTCCTCGAATTGGCTTGGCTCCGCTTTTTCCTCGCCTCTCGCTGCAGTCTTCTCCTCGGCCTTTTGCTCGACTTTCTCCGGGGTCTTGTCGGGCGAGGCGGTGGACGGGACCTGCTCGGGCGCGGGCGGAAGCGCGGCCTGCTGCGTTGTGGGCGCGGCCGGCATCGGCGCAAGTTCGATCACAATGGGGCCAGGAGCCTCCGCCGACACTGTCGCCTTGCGCCAAGTCACCACCGCCGTCGCGACGGCGCCATGCACAAGCAGCACGACTACGGCGCTGATCGCCCAGCGGCGCAGGGTGGCGGGGTTTGTCGTGGCGAATGCCATCATGACCCGGATGCTTTCTCCAACCCCACCAGCGCTACCTTGAGGTAGCCCGCCGCGCGCAAGAGATTCATGACCTCCATCAATTCACCATATGGCACGGTCTTATCCGCGCGCAAGTAG
>DASQCY010000784.1:0-3721 GCA_035634495.1 Allostellaceae bacterium | reverse complement strand
TCCGTGCTGTCGACCGAGAAACCATGGTCGGCCCCGAGCGTCTTGATGGCGGCGATGCCGTCCGCAATAGAGTCGTGGCGAAAGCCGGTCGTCTTGGAGAAAACGAGGACCGCGAACTGGGGCTGCGTGCTCTCCGCCTCGGCGATGCGGCTCGCAGGCCCGCCGAGCACGCTGAAGACGATCAGCAGTGATGCAACGCCCGCTTTCATCGAGCTCGCCGGTCGTGAGAGCTTCGAGTTGACAGGGCTCCGCCACCGACATAGCCTCGCAGGCGCGCAAACACAGGCGAAGGGAATGGCCATGAAGTGGAAGACTCCTGTCATTATCGAGATCGCCGTCGGGCTAGAGATCAACGCTTATGCCTGCGCTGAGGTCAAATAAACCCGATCCGCTGGCGCCGGCAGATCCGGTGAGGCAACCCGATGGTTCGTGCGGTTGTCCTCGGCTCTGCCGCGGGCGGCGGTTTCCCGCAGTGGAATTCGAACGCGCCGGCCTGCCGGCGCGCGCGGCGAGGTGATCCAGAGGCGAGGGTACGTTCTCAGGCGTCGCTTGCGGTATCGTCGAACAATAAAGACTGGGTCCTTTTGAATGCCTCGCCCGATTTGCGTCTGCAGATCGAGGCGGCACCGCAGTTGTACCCGTGCAAAGGGTTGCGGTCATCGCCGATCACCGGGGTGGTGCTGACCGGCGGCGATGTCGACGCTATCGCCGGCCTGTTGCATTTGCGCGAGAGGCACCGCTTCAACATCTACGCTCCCTCGCGGGTCCTCGCGATCATCGCCGCAAACCCGATCTTCGACGTGCTGGCGCCTGATTTCGTGCGGCGTATCGAGTTGCCGCTGGACGAGCGGATGGAGCTGGCAGGAGCGTCGGGCGCCTCCGGCCTCGCCGTAATCCCGTTCGCCGTACCCGGCAAGCTGCCTCTCTACCTGGAAACGGCCGGGCAAGATCCGGGATTGAGCGAAGAGGGCGATGCTGTCGGGCTCGAAATCATCGAGACCGCGACCGGGAAATCCTTCTTCTTCGTACCCGGCTGCGCGGCGATAACCGAGCAGCTGCGCGCGCGCCTCGCCGGCAGCGCGCTCGTCTTTTTCGACGGGACCTTATGGTCCGACGACGAAATGATCCGGCTCGCGGTCGGCAGCAAGACCGGCAAGCGCATGGGGCATATGAGCATGAGCGGCGAGGACGGCACCATCGCGGCGTTTCATGATCTCGGCGTCGGCCGCCGGATCTTTATCCACATCAACAATTCGAACCCGGTTCTGCTCGACGACTCGCCCGAGCGGCATATCGCCAATGCTGCGGGCTGGGAAATTGCCTATGACGGCATGGAGGTGACGCTGTGACCGGATCGCTGCTCTCTCCCGAAGGGCTCGAAACCCAGTTACGCGCGATCGGGGCCGAGCGATACCACGATCGGCATCCCTTTCATCACCTGATGCGCGACGGCAAACTCGACTGCGGCCAGATCCAGGCCTGGGCGCTCAACCGCTACTACTATCAAGCACGCATTCCCGTAAAAGACGCCTATCTGATCGCCCGGCTGCCCACCCCGGCGCTGCGACGCGAGTGGCGCCGGCGTATTCTCGACCATGACGGCGATGACGAGAACACCGGCGGGATCGCACGTTGGCTCAGGCTGACCGATGGTCTCGGCCTCGATCGCGCCTATGTGATCTCGACCGCGGGGCTGTTGCCGGCCACTCGTTTTGCGGTGGACGCCTACGTCAATTTTGTGCGCGACCGGTCGCTGCTGGAGGCGGTCGCCTCTTGCCTGACCGAGATGTTCTCGCCCCAGATCATCGCTGAACGGGTCGAGGGCATGCTGCGCAATTACGACTTCGTCAGCCGCGACACTCTTGCCTATTTCACACCGCGATTGACCCAGGCACCGACCGATGTCGCCTTCGCCCTCGGCTATGTCAAAGAGCATGCCGATACTCCGGAGAAGCAGGCGCTCGTCGTCGATACGTTGCGGTTCAAATGCGACGTCCTGTGGACGCAGCTCGACGCGCTCTATTTCGCCTACGTCGAGCCCCGTCTCGTTCCGCCCGGCGCCTTCGTCCCGGAAAAAGCCGCCCGATGACGGCTTCGGCATCCCCGATCGAAGGCACTGCCGTCCTTCTTTTTGCGCCGCATGTGCGCTTTCGCTTTGACGAGCGCAGGAAAGCGTGGATCGTGCTCGCGCCGGAGCGGCTGTTGCTGCCAGACGAGCAGGCGGTGGCTATCCTGCGCCTGATCGACGGCAAGCGCGACGTCGATGCGATCATCGACGAACTCGCCGGACAGTTCGAAGCGCTGCGCGAAGTCATCGCTGGCGATGTCGTGCCGATGCTGCAGGATCTCGTCGACAAGAAGATATTGCGGCAGTGACGCTAGCCGAACCCCCGCTGGCACTGCTAGCAGAACTGACGCATCGCTGCCCCTTACGCTGTCCCTATTGCTCGAACCCACTGGAGCTCGCCCGCGCCAGCGCCGAGCTCGACACGGCGACCTGGAGTCGCGTGTTCAACGAGGCGGCCGCACTAGGTGTCCTTCAGGTCCATTTCTCCGGCGGCGAGCCGCTGGTGCGGCGCGATCTCATCGAACTCGTTGAAGATGCCGCCAAGGCCGGACTCTACGTCAACCTGATCACGTCCGGCATCCGTCTCGACGCCGACCGTCTGACCCGTTTGGTCGAGGCGGGACTCGAACATGTCCAGCTGAGCCTGCAGGATTCCGATCCGGCCTTAGGCGACCGGATCGCAGGCCTCGCCGGCGCGCAGCAGACAAAGCATCGGGCAGCACGCCTGGTGCGCGAAGCCGGGCTGCCATTGACCGTCAATGCGGTCGTTCACCGGCAGAACCTCGAACACCTCGAAGACATCATCGATCTTGCCGTGGCACTCGGCGCCGACCGGCTCGAGGTCGCTCACGTGCAATACTATGGCTGGGCCCTGGCGAACCGGGCGGCGCTTCTGCCGAGCCGGCAACAACTCGACACCGCGACTGCGACGGTCGAGGCCGCGCGTGCCCGCCTCGCTGGCCGCCTGGTTATCGACTACGTCCTGCCGGACTATCATGCGCATCGCCCGAAGGCTTGCATGGGCGGCTGGGGCCGCCGTTTCCTGAACATCACCCCGTCCGGCAAAGTGCTGCCGTGCCATGCTGCGGAGATCCTCCCGGAATTGCGCTTTCCGACTGTCGGCGAAGCCAGCCTCCAGGAAATCTGGCACCACTCGGCAGCCTTTGCGCGGTTCCGCGGCACTACGTGGATGGCCGAGCCCTGCCGCTCTTGCGAGCGGCGCGAGATCGACTGGGGCGGCTGCCGCTGCCAGGCCTTCGCGCTGACGGGCGACGCCTCGCGCACCGACCCCGTCTGCGCGCTATCCCCCGATCACGGGCTACTCGCCCGCACGCGCCGCGAGGCTGAGGAAGCGTCACCCGATTTCGTCTACCGCCAGCATTCCAACCCCGCGCCGCCGCCACGCCCGGTCGTGTCACAATCCGGGTGAGCAACTCCCGGCCGGCGTTAGCCGTCGCCGTAATGCTCGTCCTTTTTTGGCCGGCGTCGACTCGCAGCGAAACCGCTCGGCTGGCGGTCATCGAAATTGCCGCCGGGGTCTTTGTGCACAACGGAGTGCATGAAGGGGCCTCTCCGGCGAATGACGATGCGATCGCCAACATCGGCTTCATTCTCGGAGACGACGCGGTGGCGGTGATCGATCCTGGCGGCAGC
>DASQCY010000783.1:0-1758 GCA_035634495.1 Allostellaceae bacterium | reverse complement strand
AGCATGCAGGCGATCGCGAGGTGCCCCCGTCGAAACCCGATGCTTCACATGTGCCGAGGGAATTCGCCAATCTGCCGAAGGTGGTGATTTGCCGGCTGCGCAAGAAAGGCTCGACGCGAAGCCGGCGCGCATCGACACGATGTGGGCCAGGATTAAAATTGGCCTCATCGGATCGGTAGGCGAGCTCGGTCGCAGCATTGCGCGAGTGCGCGTCAAAATCGGCCGTCCGGGCACAGAGCCCGGCGAGATCGAGCGGCAGGGCGCGCAGAGTCTTGGCCATACCCCGCCTCTGAATAGCCGAGGGAAACCGCCGGTTTCTCTCTGCTCTCGGCCGCGATAACCCTTATTATCGGTCCCTTCGAACCGGCGGTTGCCGGCGATTTCCCGCGCGGTTCTCCCGGATGCATGCTGACCGCGATCGGCGGCGGCATGACCCGCGATGTGCTGCTGTCCGAGATTCCCACTGTATTGCGCGCCGATCTTTACGCCGTCGCCGCTCTGGCCGGCGCGGTCGTGGTCGTGATCGGTGCCGTTACAGCTCCCCTCGACCGCGGTGACGATTGCCGGCGCGCTCCTCTGTTTTGGGCTCCGGTTCATGGCCATTCGCCGCGGCTGGCATCTGCCGGTCGCCGGCGTACCCGAGCAGCTGACCCCGAAAGCGTGCCCGCCGAACGATCGTGAGGATGACGGTGCAAGGAGGCTCTGAGCGATGGATCGTCATGCTCTTGCCATGGCGCTCGGCAGTCGTCGCCGGCAAGTTTACGAAACCTGAGCAGCAACGTTTCCGGATGCAATCGACAAATTCCAACACAAACAGCGACGGCACCCGAAAAAACGCGGTCTGTTTTTGTGTCGATGAAAGTCGGGACAGGGTTGGGACGGGGATGTCCCATCTACGTCCCGTCCTTTTTCGCACGAAAAACAGCCGGCGATTTTTTAATTGCTGGAAATCATCGGGGCCGTTTTTTCACCTGGACCCAGAACCGCGCGCGGCCGGTGCTCCGACTGCGGTGAGGGTCGGGGTGGAACCCGAGCCGCCGCAGCCGCCGGGCGATACGCATCTCGTCGGCTTTGGAGATGAAGTTCACATCGCTGGGGCGATAGCTGAACCCGATGCCCTCTGCAACCTCGGGCAATGTGAACGGCCGCCGCTCCCCCTCCGTATTCGCGGGATAGTTGATGTCGAGAAATTCAAGGATCTTCTCATCAAAACCATCGAACTCGACGTAAGCGTCCTGCACTTCAGCGGCGGTGTTCTCAACCTCGGGCGTCAGCCACCACGGGAAGCCCCTGCGATACCGGTGGACCGCCTCGGCCCAGAGCTGGTCGCGGTCGCGCTCGATCGCAGCGACATCAACCTCTGCGGCGAGCGGGATCGGCCACAGCCTTCGGTTGCCGGTCATATCGACGAATTCGAGGTCGTTGGTGCTGGCGCAGAACCGTGCTGCATACCTGGGGATCGGCACTGACCCACCATCCGCACGCTCATATCATTGTCCCAGGCGGCGGCTTCTCTCCCGAGCCTGCCCCGGCGCAGGCCGGGGGCCAGCACTGGATTGCTCTGTCGACCCCGCTTCCTCCTCGCCGTCCCGGTGCTCTCACGCCTCTTCCGCCGCTTGTTCCTGGAAAGGCTGACCGCCGCCTACCGAGCCGGGCGGCTGGAGTTCTTTGCCGACCAAGCCGCCCTCGCCGAGCCGCCAGTCTTCAGAGCCCGCGTTGCCGCACTGCGCAAGGTCGAGTGGGTGGTCTATGCCAAGC
>DASQCY010000782.1:0-3702 GCA_035634495.1 Allostellaceae bacterium | reverse complement strand
ACCGGCGAATCATTGAACGACGTGCCGGCGACCGGCATCAAATGGCCGGGCTTCCGCGAACGGCAAGGTCGGCTGCGCGAATCGATCGTGTTGATGCGTCGGCTGTGGACCGAGGAGCGGGTGACCTTTGAAGGCCAGTATTATCGCACCCGTGGGGCGACGATCTACGACCGCCCGGAGACCCCGGTGCCGATCTGGATCGCGGCCTCGGGGCCGACCGCCGCGGCGATGGCCGGTGAACTCGCCGAAGGGTTCATCTGCACCAGCGGCAAAGGGAGCGCTCTTTATCGCGACACCTTGCTGCCCAAGGTCGAGGAAGGGCTGCAACGCGCCGGGCGCCCGGGCAACAGCATCGAGCGGATGATCGAGGTCAAGGTTTCGTTCGACACCGACCGGGACCGAGCGATGGAGGACACCCGGCACTGGGCGGCGCTCGCCCTGACACCTGAGGAGAAGATGAACGTCGAGGACCCGCTCGAGATGGAGCGGCTCGCCGCAGCTTTGCCGCTCGAACGGGCGGCGAGCCGCTGGATCGTCTCGGCCGACCCCGAGGAGCAGCTGGCGCAGATCCGGCCCTATGTCGAGCTCGGCTTCACGCATCTCGTGTTCCACGCCCCCGGTCCCGACCAGTCCCGGTTCCTGAGGCTCTACGCTGAACAGGTGCTGCCGTTGCTGCGTGCCAAGCTCGGGTGACGATGCCGTCCGCCCGGGTCACGATGACGGGGCTCGCCGGAATCCCGATGATCAAACCCGGCGACGAACTCGGCGCGATCACAGCCGCCGCGTTCGCGACCAATGGATTTGCTCCGGAAGAGGGCGATGTGCTGGTGGTGGCGCAGAAGATCGTCTCCAAGGCCGAGGGTCGTTATGTCGATATCGCCACCGTGCAGCCCTCGGAGCGCGCGATCGCTCTGGCCGCCGAGCTCGACAAGGACCCGCGCTTTGTCGAGGTCGTCCTGTCCGAATCCAAGCGCGTGGTTCGCCATCGCCCGGGATTGCTGATCGTCGAGCATCGCCTCGGTTTTGTCATGGCCAACGCCGGCATCGACCACTCAAATGTCGCGGCCGAGGACGGTACCGAGCGGGTGCTGCTGCTGCCGATCGACCCGGACGGCTCCGCGCACACATTGCGACAATATCTGCTCGATGCTTTCGGAATCGGGCTCGGCGTCATTATCAGCGACAGCTTTGGCCGCCCCTGGCGCAAGGGCACGGTCGGCGTGGCGCTCGGTGCAGCGGGCTTACCGGCCCTCGTCGATCTGCGCGGCCATCCCGATCTCTTCGGGCGGGAACTGCTGGTGACCGAGACCGGCTTTGGCGACGAGATCGCCGCCGCCGCCGGGCTGTTGATGGGACAGGCCGACGAAGCCGTGCCGATGGTGCTGGTGCGTGGCCTCCAATGGTCGGCGCCTGAGGCGCCGGCCGCCGCGTTGATCCGCCCAGCGGAGCACGACCTCTTTCGATGACCCGATCGGAGGGTTTTGTGCTCGCGCTGTCGGGCGGGATCGGCGGCGCCAAGCTGGCGCTCGGCCTCTCTCGCATCCTGCCGCACGGGGCGCTGACCGTGGTCGCCAATACCGGCGACGATTTCGAGCATCTTGGGCTCGCGATCTCGCCCGATATCGACACCTTGCTCTACACGCTTGCCGGCCTCGACAACCCCGAGCTGGGATGGGGGCGGCGCGACGAGACCTGGACTTTTATGGCGGCACTCGAACGCCTCGGTGGCGAGACCTGGTTCAACCTTGGCGACGGGGATCTCGCCACCCATGTCGAGCGCACCCGGCGGCTCGCGGCCGGCGAGACCCTATCGCGGATAACCGATGATTTCCGCCACAGCCTCGGGATCTCGGCACAACTACTGCCGATGACCGATGACCGGGTCCGAACCCGGCTGCGCACGGCGGAGGGCTGGCTCGACTTCCAGGATTATTTCGTGCGGCTGCACTGCGCCCCGGTGGTCAGCGAGATTGCATTTGCCGGGGTGGAGGATGCCCAGCCGCAGCCGGCGTTCTTGACGGCGCTGGCTGACAAGAACCTGCGGGCGGTCGTGATCTGCCCGTCGAACCCATTCATCAGCATCGACCCGATCACCAGCTTGCCGGGGGTTCGCGAGGCGCTGCGCACCTGCGCGGCGCCGATCGTCGCGGTCTCACCGATCATCGGCGGCAAGGCGGTCAAAGGCCCGACCGCCAAGATGATGGCCGAGCTTGGTCTCCCCGTGGACGCGACTGCGGTCGCGCGGCATTACGGCGACATCCTCGACCTCTACGTCGCGGACGAGATGGACGCAAACGAAGTCGGCGATCTCGGTGTGCCGGTGACGTTTGCGCAGACCTTGATGTCGTCGCTCGAGGATCGCGAGGCCTTGGCGCGGGTGGTGCTGGGAGCGGCTGGCCGAGGCTTCTGAAATGGATCTCTGGGCCGTCGTGCCGGTCAAGGAGCGGATTTTGGCGAAGGAGCGCCTCGCGCCAATGCTGCGGACTGCCACGCGGCAGGCGCTGGCGCTAGCGATGCTCGAGGATGTGCTGGCGGCGCTAACCGCGACGCCGGGTATTGCTGGGCTCATGGTCGTCACGGTGGATGCCGAAGCCAGTCAATTGGCGCCACGCTACGGCGCACGGGTGATCGAGGCGGGGGCCCGCGACGGACACACCGGTGCAGTGAACGCGGCTGCGCAGCTGCTAATCGCCGAGGGACGAGGCGGCATGCTGACACTGCCCGGCGACATCCCCCTCGTCACTCCGGCCGAGATTGCCGGCGTGCTGGCAGCGCACCCGCCCGCGCCCTCCTTCACGATCGTCCCGTCGCATGATGAGCGCGGTTCGAACGCGATCGCTTGCTCGCCGCCCGATGCCGTGCCTTTGCGCTTTGGCGAAAACAGTTTCTACCCACATCTTCAGGAAGCCGAGGCCCGCGGCCTCCGGCCGAATGTGCTGCACCTACCGGGGATCGCTCTCGACATCGACAAGCCCGAGGATGTTCTATCCTTTATGCGGATCGAATCACCAACCCGGGCGCGCGCCGTGCTCGCCGAGGAGCGTATGCAGCTCGTAGGAGGTTTTCGCCGATGAACACCGACGACGTCCTGACACGCGTAGCGGCCGGACGACGCCTATCGGCGGGGGAGGCGCTGGCGCTGGCCGACTGCACTGATCCAAGGCCGTTGATGCGCGTTGCGGCGGCATTGCGCGACGCGGCACACGGCGACCTCATCTCCTATTCGCGCAAGGTCTTCATCCCGCTGACCCAGCTGTGCCGCGACGTCTGCCACTATTGCACCTTCGCCCATCCGCCGCGCCGCGGCGAGCCCGCCTACCTCGACGCCGACCAAGTGCTGGCGATTGCGTCAGCCGGGGCGCGCGCCGGCTGCCACGAGGCGCTGTTTACCTTGGGCGACAAGCCCGAATTGCGCTACGGCGCGGCACGCGAGGCACTGGCCCGGCTAGGCCATGAGACCACCCTTTCCTACCTTGCCGCGATGGCAGAACTGGCTTTGCGCGATACCGGGCTGCTGCCGCATCTTAACCCCGGGGTCATGACGCGGGCCGATATCGACCGGCTGCGCCAGGTCTCGGTATCGCAAGGGATCATGCTCGAAAGTGCCGCCGAGCGGCTGCGCCGCCGTGGCGGACCGCATTTCGGCTCGCCCGACAAGGATCCGGCGGCGCGCCTCGAGACGATCCGGGCCGCCGGTGAGGC
>DASQCY010000781.1:0-3080 GCA_035634495.1 Allostellaceae bacterium | reverse complement strand
CGGGCATCAGACCTGTGTCTCGGGGAGGTAGACGACGAGGCCGTCGAGTTCCGGGGTGACGACCAATTGGCAACTCAAACGGCTGTTCGGCCGGCGCTCGCTCGCGGTGAATTCGAGCATCGCCTTCTCGTCGTCCGACTGCGTCGGCGTGCGGCCGAGCTGGTCCTCCTCGACATAGACGTGGCAAGTAGCGCACATCATCTCGCCGCCACATTCGGCGACAATGCCGTCGATGCCGTTGAGGATCGCGCCCCGCATCACGCTGGTGCCGACCGGGACGTCGAGCACTGTGCGTGTCCCGTTGATATGAACATACGTAATCTGGGGCATCGTTTTCCTATCCGTTGGATACGGCGCAAATCGAGGAGCGATCTAGATCCGCCGCCGGCTGGCCGGCGTCAAGTCCGCAGCTCGATCTCCACCTCGTCGCCGCGGGCGGTGAGCCGGGCACCGAGGTCGTGGCTGCGTCGGGCGATCTCGTCGAAGGCGGGGCCCTCGTCGGCCAGCTTGCACAAAATGGTCCTGTTCTGCCGATCGTGCCGCACGAATTGAAACGCTGCGCACGCGAGACGGCCGCCCTCCCACGATGCCCGGACCATCATTCCGAGCCAATCGCCATGCATTCTGCCGCCATGACCGGTATGGAACGAGAAGCTGCCGAGCCCGTAGAAGATCGGCACGTTCTTGTAGACCTCAATAGGCAGCGAATAGTGCGGTCCATGGCCGATCACCAGGTCGGCGCCGGCGTCGATTGCCCGATAGGCGATCTCGGTCATGTATTGCAGGACTTCTTTGTGGAGCCCCCAATGGAACGAGGCGACTACGACGTCGGCCTGCTCGCGTAATGCGGCGATATCCTCGCCGAGCCACTGCAGATAGGCGAGGTCGGCCCAGGTCACGATCTCGGGCGGGATGCCCGGCCGGTTGGCGGGCGGACGGCTGCCGTGCATCGGCGCATGATAGGCCGTGTGCCCGCGGATGACCGCGATGCCCGGGCTATCCTCGCCGGCCTCGTGATTGGTCGGCCAATAGACCGAACTGCGTTGCAGAAAGCCGAACCGCACCCCGTCCTGCGAGAGGATGGCCGGAGCGCGGGCAAGTGCTCGGTTCGCACCGGCGCCGGTATGCGCGATCCCGAGCTCGTCGAGCCGGGCGATAGAAGCCATGATCGCCGCCTCGCCGTAGTTGACGTTGTTGGCGAGACCGACTGACTGGATGCCGGCCGATTGCAACGCCTTACCGGCCACGACGGGGTCGGCCAAAAAGCCTTCGTGTTCTACGGAATGGCCGCTTGGCGGCTGGCAGAGACAGCATTCAAGGTTGCAAAAGACAATATCGGCGGCATGAAATTCGTCCGCAACGAGCGAGAAGGGAACAGCCGGATCGGTGACGTTCATCAAGTTCACATCGCCCGTGAGAACCATTCTCGCCGTCATCTGGGTCACCTGCTCAGTAGTGTGCGTCTAGACAGCAACAAAAGGTTGCGCGCGCAATCAAACGTTGCTGAGTCAGCAGCAAATTTGCAGCAAAAACTCTCTTTCAGGTTGTAACACCCCTCGACCGGGTCGGAATCCTGTCGCCCGAAGCCGTGAATGTGAATCAAGCAATTTGGGGATCGTGATCGTCGCAATCAAGGGTTCCGTCCGAGGTTACCGCGCTTCCGACTACAGCCCGGGGAGGTTGGGCGTTTCCTTCCAGGCGGGGCAGGCGGGGATCGTACCGAGCGGTGAAGACCGGCATCGATCGAGTTGTGTGCTGCGACACTGGACGGGCGAGATCAGATGTTGTTCCGATATAAAGCGTACCATATGATTTGCTCGTGAGGCGATAGACGTAGAGCATCGCACCTGTTTTCGGACACAGTCCCGGCCTGCCCTACGGAATTAAGTCCGTGGGCTGAAGGCCGACGGGAAAGCAAAATCGCTATGCCCGACCCTTGCTGCGCTACCGTTAACCCGACAGAATGTCGCGACGGCGAGGGAGGGGGCGATGGACCGGGTGGCAGAATCACCTCTGGCGGTCTACCAGGCGCACCTCGATAAGGGGGAGCTGGCCTACCAGTGGAGCCCGGAGGCGCAGAAGGCCGTCTTCTACCCTCGCGTCCTCTGTCCTTTTACCGGCAGCAACCGTCTCGAGTGGCGGGTCAGCGCCGGGCTCGGCACGGTCTACGCGACGACAGTGGTGCACCCGGCGCGCGAGGGCGCGCGGTACAACGTTGCCCTAATCGATTGCGACGAAGGCTTCCGGCTGATGAGCCGAGTCGAGGACATTCCGCCCGAGGAGGTGCGGATCGGCATGCGCGTCAGGTTCCGCATCCATCGTCCCGGCGGCGACGATCCTGCTTATCCGGTCTTCGTGCCGGCGGGAAGCGAGTGATGGACGGGTTGCAGCGCGGCTCCGCGGCGATCGTCGGCGTCGCAGAATCCGATCTCGGCGCGGTTGCCGGCGACATGAGCCCGATCGACCTGATGGCGCAAGGCATTCACCGGGCGCTCGCCGATTGCGGGCTCGCATTGCGCGATGTTGACGGTCTCCTCTGCGCCACGGCGCAAACCCGCACGTCGGGCCTCGCATTCGCCGAGTATCTCGGGATCTCCCCGGCATTCGTCGACACGACGATCCTCGGCGGCTCGTCCTTCATGTTCCATGTCGCGCATGCCCAGGCGGCGCTCCAGCTCGGCCTCTGCAAGATCGCGGTCATCGCCTACGGCAGCACCCAGCGCACGATCGGGCGCCGGCAGGCCTCGGTGCGCGAATACAATCCCTACGAGACCCCGTTCCGGCCGTTCCTGCCGTCGACCGCCTATGCGCTCGCGGCCTCGCGCCACATGCACCAATACGGCACGACGCGCGAGCAACTGGCGGCGGTCGCCGTCGCCGCACGAGAGTGGGCATTGCTCAACCCGGTCGCCTGGGAAAAGAAGCCGCTGACCATCACCGAGGTCCTGTCGGCGCGCATGATCAGCTACCCGTTCACCGTGCGTGACTGCTGCCTGGTGACCGATGGCGGCGGTGCGGTGATCATGACCGCGCCGGAGCGCGCGCGGTCCCTGAAGAAGCCGCCGGTCTACGTGCTCGGC
>DASQCY010000780.1:0-23083 GCA_035634495.1 Allostellaceae bacterium | reverse complement strand
GGCCGAGGCTTGCGAGGCAGCGCTGCGCGCGGTCGTCGCCGCCCGCGCCGGCATGGCCCATCTCGATGAGGTGCGGAAGGCGCAGGGGCTGCCGCCGCTGCCCTTCGGCGCGGCGCTGCATCTCGGCAAGATACTGTGGGGCAACATCGGAGCGGTCGACCGGCTGGACTTCACCGCCATCGGCCCCGCGGTCAACCTGGTCAGCCGGCTGGAAGGGCTGTGCCGGCCGCTCGGCCGGTCGGTGCTGATCTCGGGCGCGGTCGCCGCTGAGGCTACTACGCCGCTGGTGCCGCTGGGCGAGCACGTGCTGCGCGGCATCGCGGCGCCCTGCTTCGTCTTCACCCTGCCGGATGCGTGAGCGGCTCGACGCTGGCAGTACATCGTAGGTCGGGATCGCGTCGGGCGAACCCAACGCCAAACCCAGTCAATGTTGGGCTCGCGACTAGAACCCGATCTGCATCTCGCCGGACTCATGCCGACTTGCGGAGATGGCACTTGACCAGGACCTCGGCAATCTACACCGCGTTCAGCGCGCCGTCGGCGGCGCGGTCGCGAAGCCCTTTGCCCGCGAAGGCGCCAGCGCCTGAGCGGACGCGATAGCGCTCCGGTGGAGGTGGTTGTAGCCGTCAGCGCTGTCGTCGAGGCGGCAACCGTCGATGCGCTCGATGAAACGACAATCGAGCGGAAGGCGCGTGGTCGCGCAACGCCAACCCGGTTCAGTGCGCCGATGGGATCGCCCGCGGCGAGCGCACGCGCCGCGGCCGCGATGAGCAAGTCCATCTGAATCCCGTCACACTTGTCACTCCCACCGTTCAGGGCCCGGTACCAATCTATCTCACGACCACCAAGGGAGTGAGGGGCGATGACGAGACACATGACCGGGACACGCGAAGAGTGGCTGGCAGCGCGGCTCGAGCTGCTCGAGACGGAGAAGGAGCTAACGCGGCGCAGCGACGAGCTGGCGCGGCGACGTCGGGAGCTGCCATGGGTTCGGATCGACAAGGAGTATCGATTCGAGACCGACGAGGGGAGCGCCTCGCTGGCGGACCTCTTCAGAGGGCGCTCGCAGCTCCTCGTCTACCACTTCATGTTCGGGCCCGACTACACGGCGGGGTGTCCGTCCTGCTCGGCGATCGCGGACGGGTTCGACGGCTTCGTCGTCCACCTGGCGAACCACGACGTCACGCTTTCGGCGGTGTCGCGGGCGGCGCTCGCGAAGTTGCAGGCGTACAAGCGGCGGATGGGATGGACGTTTCCGTGGGCGTCCTCGCTCGGCGGCGATTTCAACTTCGACTTCAACGTCTCGATCACCGAGGCGCAACAGCGCGCGGGGGCCGTCGAATACAACTACCGGCGCGCCGGCCACGCGATCGACGCGACACCGGTCCCGGCGCCGGTCGCCCAATTCGCCGCCAGTTGCGGAACCGATGCGCCCACCTACAGGCGCGAGAGGCCGGGCATGAGCACGTTCGTGCTCGAGGACGGCGTCGTCTACCACACCTATTCCACCTATGCACGCGGACTGGACGGACTCTGGGGCATGTACCAGTGGCTCGACCGCACCCCCAGGGGGCGCAACGAGACGGGTCCCTGGTGGCGCCGCCACGACGAGTACGACAAGCGCTGAGCCAAGTCGCCAAATAGCCGAATCGGGGTGTCGTTGGCGCAACCAGGGGACGGGACATCTCACGACGCATGGGTTCCGAGCAAGCTTCCCAGGTCCCGAGTTGAATTCGTAAGCATTTGGTAAAAAGGGTTTTATTTAACCTTGGCCGAGCGATTTTGCGGGCGAATTCGGTTTTTCCTCGAGCTCAGGGAGCAGACGGGTCAAACGCTGCGTCGAAATCGCGCCGATCGACAGGAGGATGGGCCGCCACTGCCTAGTCTTTGGCGCCTTTTAGTGCTAAACAAACTGCGCTGTATGCACGCCCGCAGGAGAGGTCGCGCGAAGGCGCGGCGCCGAAGGAGCAACCGCCCCGGAAACTCTCAGGCAAAAGGACCGTGGGCGGAAGGGCGCTCTGGAAAGCAGCGGGTGATCACCCGCTCACCGAAGGAGTAAGCCTGGGCCGCGGCTCGGGTGAATCTCTCAGGGTCCACGACAGAGGGGGCAGCGGTCGGACGCTTCGGCGTTCGCTCTGTCGGAGGCCTTGTGACCCTTGCTGCCACCGCCGCGCCACTCAAGCGGACCCCGCTCCACTCTCTCCATCTGGCCCTTGGCGCCAAGATGGTGCCCTTCGCCGGGTACGAGATGCCGGTGCAATATACCTCCGGCATCCTCAACGAGCACCTCCACACGCGCTCGAAAGCCGGGCTCTTCGACGTCTCGCATATGGGGCAGCTGCGGCTCTCCGGAGCGGACCCGGTCAAAGCGCTCGAGGCGCTCGTCCCGGGCGATCTGCTGGCGTTAGATTCGCTGCGCATGCGTTACACGCTGCTGCTCAACGAGCAGGGCGGCATCCACGACGATCTGATGGCAACGCGGCTCGAAGACGGGCTCTTTCTCGTCGTCAACGCGGCGCGCAAAGAAGCTGATCTCGACGATCTGCGCGCTCGTCTCGGCCGCTCTACGACGGTCGAGCTGCTGGAGGATCGAGCGCTCCTGGCGCTCCAGGGACCCGCTGCCGCTGCCGTCCTTTCCGGTTTTTGCGAAGGTGTCGGGCGGCTCGGTTTCATGACCGCAATGGAGACGACTTTGGCCGGCGGCAAATGCCTGGTCACCCGGTCCGGCTATACCGGCGAGGACGGGTTCGAGATTTCGTTGCCGGCGGCTGGTGCGGCGGCGGTCGCCGAGATGCTGCTCGCCCGGCCGGAAGTGCGGCCGATTGGCCTCGGCGCCCGCGATTCGCTGCGCCTCGAGGCCGGCCTCTGCCTCTATGGGCATGACATCGACGATACGACGACCCCGATCGAGGCCGCCCTCGCCTGGACGATCGGCAAGCGCCGGCGCGCCGAGGGCGGGTTTCCCGGGGCAGCGGTCGTGCTACGCCAGCTCGCCGAAGGGGCGTCCCGCGTCCGCGTCGGCGTCCGACCGGACGGACGCGCGCCGGCGCGCGAGGATACACCGATCGTCAACGATGTCGGGGTGAAGGTTGGGCGAGTGACGAGCGGCGGCTTCGGCCCTTCGACCGGTGGGCCCGTCGCGATGGGCTATGTCGATCGCCCCCATGCGGCGGCAGGCACGCCGCTCGCCTTGCTCGTGCGCGGCACCGCCCGTTCGGCCCATGTCGTGCGCCTGCCGTTTGTGCAGCACCGCTATTACCGCGGTTGATGCCGCAGGAGGAAATTGCCGATGAGCACTTTTCGCTTCACTAGAGATCATGAATGGGTTCGGCTCGACGGCGATCTCGCGATCGTCGGCATCACCGACTATGCCCAGTCGCAGCTCGGCGATGTCGTTTATGTCGAGCTGCCGGAAATCGGACACCGGGTCGAGAAGGGCAAGGAGGCTGCGGTCGTCGAATCGGTCAAGGCGGCAAGCGAAGTCTATGCGCCTGTTTCAGGCGAAGTCGCCGAGATCAACGAGATGCTCACGACTGACCCCGCCACAGTCAACGCCGACCCGATGGGCGACGGTTGGTTCATCAAGCTACGCCTCGACGACCCAAAGGAACTGGACAGCCTGATGGACGAGGAGGGCTACAGGCGCTTTGTCGAGGAGCAGCACTGATGCGCTATCTGCCGCTGACAGATCGGGATCGTGGCGAGATGCTGGCGGCGATCGGTGTCGATTCGATCGACGCCCTGTTTGCCGACGTACCCAGCCCTGCGCGGCTCGACGGTCTCGTCGACCTCCCCAAGGCGATGGGCGAGATCGAAGTCGAGCGCGCCATATCGCGCATCGCCTCACGCAACGTCGCGGCTGGTTCGATCCCGTTCTTCATCGGCGGCGGTGCTTATCGGCACCACATCCCGGCCGCGGTTGATCATCTGATCCAACGCGGCGAGTTTCTGACCTCCTACACCCCGTACCAGCCAGAGCTGGCGCAGGGAACCCTGCAATATCTGTTCGAATTCCAGACCCAAGTTGCGATGCTGACAGGCATGGAGGTTGCCAACGCGTCGCTCTATGACGGTGCGACGGCCTGCGCCGAGGCGGTGATGATGGCCAATCGTTTGACCCGGCGGCGAAAGGCGGTGTTGTCGGGCAGGCTCCATCCGCATTACCGCGAGGTGTGCGAGACCTATGCTCGCTTCGTCGGCTTCGAGCTCTGCGCGCTGGATCCGGCTCCCGGCGGCGGCGAGGATCTTACCAAGCTCGTTGGTCGTGACACTTCCTGCGTCGTCGTGCAGAACCCGGATTTTTTTGGTGAAATTCGGGACTATTCCGATCTCGCCCGAAACTGCCACGACGCCGGCGCGCTGCTCGTCGTCGTGGTAACGGAAATCCTGTCGCTCGGCGCCATTATCCCGCCGGGCGAGATGGGAGCGGACATCGTCGCGGCCGAAGGGCAATCGCTCGGCAACGCGCTCAATTTCGGCGGACCCCATCTCGGCCTGTTCGCCAGCCGGGACAAGTTTGTCCGCCAGATGCCAGGACGTCTCGCCGGCCAGAGCGTCGACGCCGACGGACGGCGCAGCTGGGTGCTGACCTTGTCGACCCGCGAGCAGCACATCCGACGCGAGAGGGCCACCAGCAACATCTGCACCAATTCGGGACTCTGTGCGCTCGCTTTTACAATTCATCTGGCGCTACTCGGCGAGACCGGGCTGACCCGGCTTGCGCATTTGAATCACGCCGCCGCCGTGGCGCTCGCCGAACGGCTCGAATGCATAACGGATGTGCGGCTCGTCAACCGGGCCTTTTTCAACGAGTTCACTCTGCGACTGCCACGTCCCGCCGCGACGGTCGTCGAGACACTCGCCGAGAAAGGCGTGCTCGCTGGTATCCCGGTCAGCCGCTTCTACCCAAATCGGCCCGAGTTGGAGGACGTCCTCGTCATGGCAGCGACCGAGATGGCGACGGCCGAAGACATGGACCGGCTCGAAATGGAGCTGCGGGAGGCATTGTCGTGAGCGATTGGAGCCGAGCGGCGAGCGCTCGCCTGGCCGAGCATCGGGCAGCCGATGAGTTGGCGGCGCCGTCCGCGACGATCACCGGGAACCGTGGGCTGCAAATCGAAGAAAAGCTGATATTCGAGCAAGGTTCACCGGGTCGTTGCGGCGTCGATCTTGTCGGCTCCTTCCCGTTTCGGGCCCGTCTCGGCGGGCTCGAAAGGCAAGGACCGGTCGGACTGCCCGGCCTCAGCGAACCGCAAGTGGTCCGCCATTTCACCCGTTTGTCGCAAAAGAATTACGCAATCGACAGCGGGCTTTATCCGCTCGGGTCGTGCACAATGAAACACAACCCGCGGCTCAACGAGAAGCTGGCGCGGCTTCCGGGCTTTGCCGATATTCATCCGCTTCAACCGGTATCGACCATCCCGGGCGCGCTCGCTCTGATCGACACCTTGGTCCACTGGCTCAAGACCCTGACCGGAATGCCGGCCATCGCGATGAGCCCGGGTGCGGGAGCGCATGGCGAGCTCTGCGGCATCATGTCGATCCGGGCCGCCCTGGAGGAGCGCGGCGATCGTCGCAGACGGGTTCTTGTGCCGGAGTCAGCGCACGGTACGAACCCCGCGACGGCCGCCGCCTGCGGCTACGACGTCGATCCGGTCTCGGGCAATCTGCAAGGGCGAGTCGACGTTGGGGCTCTCAAGGCCAAGCTCGATACCGATGTCGCAGCGCTGATGCTGACCAACCCGAACACCTGCGGACTGTTTGAGAACGAGATCCTCGAGATCGCTGCCGCAGTGCACGCCGCCGGCGCGTTCTTTTATTGCGATGGTGCGAACTTCAACGCGATCGTAGGGCGGGTGCGGCCGGCCGATCTGGGCATCGATTGCATGCATCTGAACCTGCACAAGACTTTTTCGACCCCACATGGTGGCGGCGGGCCGGGAAGCGGCCCCGTGGCGCTGAACGCGGAGCTCGCTCCATACGCACCCTTACCGTGGCTGGTGCATGGCCCCGATGGACTCGAGCTAGTCGAGCATAAGAAGGGCGAGGCACAGCAAGCGATCGGTAGATTGAAAGGATTCCACGGGCAAATAGGCATGTTCGTCCGCGCACTCGCCTATATGATGAGTCACGGGGCTGACGGACTGCGGCAGGTAGCCGAGGACGCGGTGCTCAATGCCAATTACCTGCGGGTTCGACTCGAGAGCGATCTCAGCCTTTCGTTTCCGGGTCCCTGCATGCACGAAGTGCTGTTCGACGACCGCTTTTTGAAGGAAACCGGCATCACCACGCTCGACTTCGCCAAAGCGCTGATCGACGAGGGATATCATCCGATGACGATGTATTTCCCGCTGGTCGTTCACGGAGCACTGCTGATCGAGCCCACCGAAACCGAGAGCAAGACCTCGCTCGACCAGTTCGCCGACGTGCTGAAAACCCTCACCGCCAAAGCCCGCTCTGGCGATGCAGCGAGCTTTCACTCAGCCCCACGCTGGACGCCACGCCGCCGCTTGGATGAGACCGCCGCAGCACGTAAGCCGGTCCTGCGCTGGAACCCAGAGCCGATGGATCAGCAGGCGGAGAAATAGCCGCAACACGCCTCATCGCAGACCGGGGGAGTCGCGAGAGAATGCCGTCCGACCGAATTCGTTTGAGCGTCGCCGAGGCGCGTGACCATGCTGAGCGCGCAATGCGCGGCATCGGCTATGACTCCGTGGAAGCCCACATTGTAGCTGATCATGCGATCGATGCGGCGCTGTGCGGCTACGAGTATTCCGGGCTGGCGAAGCTTCTCAACATCCCCGAACACCGGCGCTTCAAAGAGCCGCGCCTTCCGATACGAGTACTGCGCGAGACCGAAGTGTCGGCACTCTACGATGGCGGGAACAACGTCGGCATGCTGGCGCTGTATCACGCCGCCCGCGCTACGATCGCGAAGGCAGCAACAAATGGTTTCGCAATCGTCGGGGTCACCAATAGCTGGATGAGCGGTCGTAGCGCATATTACGTCGAGATGATCGCCAACGCCGATTTGATCGGGATCCACACGGTGGGCTCCTCGCGAACGGTCGCCCCGCCCGGAGGCAGGCGCCCGGCGCTCGGTACCAACCCGATCGCCTTCGGTCTGCCGTCGTCTCGCGGACCGATTGTCTTCGACATGGGAACCTCGGCGTTTATGGGCACCGATTTGGTGTATCGCGAGCGAATGGGGCAGCTGCTGCCGGAAGGGGTGGCAATCGACCCCGAAGGCCAACCGACACGCGATCCCACCCTGGCAAGAGCTGGTGCTCTGCTACCGTTCGGCGGCTATAAGGGCTTTGGGCTGGCCTTTATCGTGCAAGCGTTCGGGCTGCTCACCGGCTCAGAGCTAGACCCTGATAAGGACGACGGATACGTGTTCGTGGTGTTCAAACCCGATCTGGTCGCTGACCTCGACGACTTCAAACAACAGCTTGGCGAGCTTATCGAGCGGATAAAGGCCACCCCGTGCCAACCTGAGGTGGGTGAGATTCGCATTCCTGGGGAGCGGGCGTTCCGTAGCCGGGAGAGGGCGCTGCGCGAGGGGATCGAGATCGATCGACTGGTCTACGAGGCGCTCGGCACGCTTCACGCATGACTCTTGGGAGTGGAATAACCCCCGACCCATCCGAGTCAGAATAATCTACGTGCGCCACACTCTTGTCACGACCGCTTGGGCCGCGCCGCGCGATGATGCGGCCCGCCCTGGCCGTGTTTCGTCCGGTGGGCCCGCTGGCCCCCCTTTGCTTCCGCTCAAAGACCCTCGCCTCCGCGACAACGCGGATCACCGCAAACCTAGCAATTGGCTCTTCTTGTGTGTAATGAAACTTATGTGGCGCTGCTACTCGTCGCCGATCTTGCCCCCACGGACCTCAAATAAGCTCTAGCGGTATGAGTGACGGATCGATCGCGATCGTCGGAGCATCCTGCCGGTTTCCGGGGGCAGAGGATCTGGAGGGATTCTGGCGGTTGCTCGATTCCGGGGAGGACGCCGTCTCCGAGGTCGATCCGCAGCGCTGGTCTACGAAGTTTTTTTATCATCCAGATCGTAGCGAGCCGGGCAAGAGCTACACCTGGGCAGCCGGGCTGATCAACGGCGTCGATCTCTTCGAGCCGTCTTTCTTCGGCATCTCTCCCCGCGAGGCGGCTCAAATGGATCCCCAGCAGCGCGTGCTGCTGGAGCTTGTCTGGCACGCGATCGAAGATGCTGGAATTCCAACCAGCAAAATTGCGGGAAGCACCACCGGAGTGTATATTGGTGCATCTACAACAGATTATTCTGATTTGAGACTCGGTGATCCCGCGAGTGCCGATTCTTATTCCATGACGGGAAACACGTTGAGTGTTTTCGCCAACCGCATTTCTTATGTATTCGATCTCCGTGGGCCGAGTTTGACGATCGACACGGCCTGCTCGTCCTCGCTCGTCGCCCTGCATCACGCCTGCGAGGCAATCCGCGCCAAGCGAGTCGCGACAGCAATTGTTGGTGGTATCAACCTGCTGCTGGCCCCCTATCCGTATCTCGGGTTTTGCTCTGCCTCGATGCTTTCCCGGCGCGGACGGTGTTTTGCGTTCGATGAACGTGCCGATGGCTACGTTCGCGGCGAGGGTGGCGGGGTGGTAATTCTTAGAGCCCTTAAGGATGCGCTCGCCGATAAAGATGCAGTCCGTGCTGTGATCCTCGGTACCGGGGTCAACTCCGACGGCCGTACGATCGGATTGTCATTGCCGAGCGAGACGGCGCAGGCATCCCTGCTGCGCTCGGTCTATGCGCGCGCGGGCATTGCTCCGGAACAACTCACGTTCTTCGAAATGCACGGCACCGGCACACCGGCCGGAGATCCAATTGAGGCCGCCGCCGTTGGGCACTCTCTCGGTCAGAGCCGATCCGATCCGCTCCCGATCGGATCGGTAAAGACCAATATCGGTCATCTCGAACCGGCATCGGGAATGGCCGGGCTGCTCAAAGCAGCGCTCGCTCTCGACCGGGGTATTGTGCCGCCAACATTGCACTGCGAGACGCCGAACCCCAACATACCGTTCGCCGAATTAAACCTCAGACTGGTACGCGATGCCGAGCCGATCGGCGCGGCGCGTGAGCGGCGGTACGCGGGGGTCAATTCCTTTGGTTTCGGCGGAACAAACGCCCATGTCGTGCTTGCGGCGCCGCCGTCCCGAGACAAACCGACGCTGCCGCCAGAGACCATGCCCCCTTTGGTCATTTCGGCGCGCACCGAGGCATCGCTACGCGAACTCGTACGGAGTTGGTGCTGTACGCTCGCCAGGACGCCTGGCGAGCGGGCAACCGTATTGGTGCGTGCCGCCGCCCGCAAACGCGACCACCATGCCCACCGGCTTGTCGCGTTGGGCAAGGATCAGGCGAGAACCGCTGAAATGCTTGCCGACTTTCTCAATGGCGCCCCGGCGCCCGGCGTGATCACGGACACGGGGGTTCGGGAGGACAAGCTTGCGTTCGTGTTCTCCGGCAATGGCGCGCAATTCCCGGGAATGGGACGCGATGCGTTCCGTACGAACGCAGTCTTTCGCGCTGCTGTCGAGGAAGTCGACGGGCTGCTCCGACCGGAACTCGGGTGGTCCGTGACCGAACTTCTCGAAAGCGGGGTTGGCAGCGACATGTTGGCGCGCGCTGACGTCGCGCAACCACTTCTGTTTGCCATCCAAGTCGGCATCGTTCAGGCGTTGGCAGCCATCGGTATCCGCGCCGCCGCCCATTTCGGGCACAGTGTCGGGGAGATCGCCGCGGCTTGGGGCTCGGGTGCCCTATCGCTTGCCGATGCTGGGCGCGTCGTCGTTGTGCGCAGCCGTCATCAGCAGCAAACACAGGGTGCGGGCCGGATGATGGCGGTCGCACTCACGCATGATACTGCCCGCGACATTCTCGCCGAATTGAACAGTTCGGCCGAGATCGCTGCGGTCAACGCTGCCCGCTCGGTGACGATTTCGGGTTCAATCGAGGAAATCCAACGCCTGGAAGCCGAGTTGCAGCACCGTGACATCGGGTGCCGCTCTCTTGATTTGGATTTCGCCTTCCACTCGCGAGCAATGGACCGCTTCCGCGAGGACCTCTTGGCGGATCTTGGCGGTCTTGCTTCGCGCCCTCCTGAGGTGCGGCTGGTGTCGACGGTAACGGGCCACATAGTTGAAGCCGAAGTGCTCAACGCCGAATATTGGTGGCGCAATGTGCGCTCCCCCGTGCGCTTCACGGACGCAGTCGCCCAACTTATCGGTGAGGGGCATCGTATCTTTCTCGAGGTCGGTCCAAGGGCCATTCTTCGATCTTACCTCACAGACGGCCTGCGCTCCGCCGAGGTGCAAGGGCGCGTGCTTGCGAGTCTCTCCAGGGGACAAGATGACGACGATCCGTTCCCTGCAATTGCGGCGCACTGCCATGCGGCTGGATACGATTGGACGTCATCGCCATCGTTTGACGGCCCCTCTGACCCTCGCGGGCTTCCGCTCTACCCATGGAACCGGGAGAGGTATTGGTTCGGCGTAACGGCTGAAGCTCCCGATCTCGTCAATCCACCCTTTGACCACCCGCTTCTTGGGTTCCGCCAGCGCGGTGCGACGGCAAGCTGGCTCAATCATCTCGACGATCAGGTGCTGCCCTGGATCGCTGATCATGCGATCGAGGGAGTGGCGGTCTTGCCGGCCGCGGCAATTCTGGAAATGGCGCTTGCCGCTGCACGATGGCGATGGTCGGATGCGTCGGCGCTCGAGGTTTTCGATATCGAACTGCGCCGCCCGATGCCGTTCGACAAGGGTCGGATGCGCGAGCTGCGCACGGTGCTTCAATCCGATGAAGGCGATTGGGAGCTTGCAAGCCGTTCGCGCCTGTCAAGTGAGCCCCTGGCCGTCTACGCGGTCGCGCGCGTCTCCGCTGCGATGGATTTCCACCGAAGCGTTTCCTGGGCCGGCAGCGTGTCGGCCCAGCGCCGGATCGAAAGCGAGAGCCTCTATCGCCACGCGCATCTCGCCGGACTCGATTACGGCCCCCGCTTCAAGACCGTGACGCATGTTGAAATCGCCGACCCGGACAACGCCATCGCCTACCTCGATCCCTCACCCGTCTGTGAAGATCTCGACTCTTACCTGCTACACCCAGCCTTGCTCGATGGCGCGCTGCAAGGACTTTTCGGGCTGTTGGCCGATCGCCAGCATCAAATGCAGGGCGTCGGCTTTCTGCCGTGGCGTTTTGGGCGCGTTCGGCTTTCGGCACCGTTTGGGCGGGTTCCTCGTCAGGCCCAGCTACGGCTCACCCGGATCGGGGTTCGATCGATATCCGCCGATATTGTCCTCTCCGACGATTCAGGAGACATCATCGCGGAGCTCGCCGATTGCTGGTTTCGCCGCGTCGAGCTGACCCGGCGACGCTCGGTCGACGAACGTACGCTTCGAATCGATCTTATACCGGTCCCGCTCCTCGACCCCGGCCCTCCGCGCAAGCTGGCCGATCTCCCCGCCACTTTGTCTCGGCTAGCTGCCGCCCGGAAGCCGAGCCCGTTAAGACAGGAACAGGCGCTGCTGCTCGACGCGTTGATCGGCTCGGTGACTTTCCAATCGTTAGGAAAGCTCGTCGAACCTGGGCGCTTCTTTGCCGTAAGCGAACTCGCTGAGTCAGGTCAGATCGCTCCCGATTCGGTTGGGATCGTTGAGTGTTTGCTACAGTTGCTCAAGCGGTTCGGCGCCGCGAGCGAGACCGAATTGCAATGGCGGCTCGAGCCCTCGCACGATCTGCCTGAGGTCTCGGAAGTCTGGCGCTTGCTCCTCTCGGAGGCGGCCGACTTGGTGGCGGAACTCGCCCTTATCGCCGCTGCGGTAGAAGATCTACCCAAAATTTTTGCAGATGGCATCAGGCAGCCGGACACTCAGCTGTCGCCGATGGCCGAGCAACTGCTTCAGGGGTCGCCGGCGATCGCACCCGGAATCGAATTACTGTGCGATGCGCTGGTCGAGTTGGCGACCACTTGGCCGAAGGCGCAGCCCATGCGGATTCTCGAACTCGGCGCGAGTGGTGGAGGAGCGACCCGTCGTATCCTCAACTGTTTGACGCGATCCGGCGTTGCTCTCGCCTACATGGCAGCGAGCACCGATTCCGAACAGGCGGCTCGGCTCTCCTCCCTGGCTAAATCTTTTGTTGGGGTCTCCGCCTGCCGCTGGTCACCTGACGACCGGAATGACAATCTAAATGGGGCGGTCTTCGACGTCATCTTGGCAATAAACGCCTGCGCACGCTTGCGGCTCGACACGGTTTCCCTTGCCGGCCTGCGGGACCTGCTTGTCCCTGGCGGATTCTTCGTTGCCGTAGAGGCTGAGCCCAACGCGCTCTGGGACGTCGTCTTCGGCCAGAGTGCAGGTTGGTGGCAGCCAGCATCATGGGCACATCATTCATCGCCGTTGCGCTCGGCCGAGGAATGGCGGAGCGAGCTCGCCATAGCGGGTTTCGAATCCACCGGTACGACGACGGCCACCGCGGCACCCTGGCCGAGTGCTGTACTTTGGGGTTGTGCGCCGCCGCGCTCGGAGCCCATTCTCAGCGATCGAACTGAGCCGACACCGGTCACCCTCGTCTCCGGAGATGCCGCGTTCCGCGTGGCCCTGCAAGATCGCCTGGCCGAGGCGGGCTACCGCGTCAGGCTCGCGCAATCGCATGATCTCAACGCCGCAACCGCAGCCGATAGCGCGCGGCGGTCTGACGACGAAATGCGGCAGATTGTCCTTTTCCTTGCCGAAGAGCCTGGCGACGGTGACCCGATCGAGCAGGTGTCGCAACAAATCACCGCACTGGCCCGGATCGCGACGATCGCGGTTGAGCGCCATGCCGTGCTTTGGGTGGTCACTTGCGAAGCGCAACAAGCCACGCTCGCGCACCAGGCCTTCGGTCCGGTCGGCGGTGCTTTATGGGGCCTAGGGCGCGTGCTCGTCAACGAGATGCCGCGCCTTTCGGTTCGTCTTCTCGACCTTCCGGGCGCTGCCGCTCCGGGTGAGCGCGCACAGCTGGTCGCCACCGAGTTGGTGGCCGCAACGGCGGAGAGCGAGGTCGTCTGGACACCTCAGGGCCGCCATGTTCCTCGCCTGCGCCGTGGCCTTCCGACGCGTTGGGCAATGGCGTCGGATATGCTGAGCGTCGGGACGGCCCATATCGGCGGGCTCGACGCGCTGGGTTGGGAGGTTCGGACACCTCGGCCGGTCGAAGAGGGTCAGGTCGAAATTGAGGTGCACGCCGCGGGCCTCAACTTTCGGGACGTTATGTGGGCGATGGGGCTGTTGCCCGAGGAGGCTCTGAGCGACGGTTTTGCTGGCCCAACATTAGGGCTTGAGTGTGCGGGTATCGTCCGCTCTCTCGGCGCAGGGGTCGACGGCTTGGCTGTCGGCGACCGGGTCATGGCATTCGCCCCGGGGTCGTTGAGCACAAGCGTAGTGACGATCGCCGAGGCTGTCGCTCCGATCCCGCCGGAGACGAGCTTTGCCGAAGCCGCGACAATCCCCGTGACGTTTGTTACTGCAATCTATGCTATCGGCCATCTGGCAAAACTCGCCCCAGGAGAGCACGTCCTCATCCACACCGCTTCCGGAGGTGTGGGACTTGCCGCGATTCAATACGCCAAACAACGCGGCGCAGTGGTGACCGCAACGGCCGGATCGGAGGTGAAAAGGGCATTTCTGCGATTGGCCGGTGCCGATTGCGTCCTTGATTCGCGAGACCTCGCCTTTTGCGATGCCGTGCGCGAGTTCACCGAGGGGCAAGGGGTAGACATCGTGCTCAACTCGTTGAGCGGCGAGGCTATGGAGCGAAGCCTCGAGGTACTCAAGCCCTTTGGTCGATTTCTCGAACTCGGGAAGCGGGATTTTTACCTTAACCGACGGCTTCACTTACGCCCACTCCGACAAAACATCTCGTACTTCGCGATCGACATCGATCAATTGCCGGTTCGCCGGCCGGATCTCGCCCGCCAGTTGCTGACCGAGGTCTCCGGGGCACTCTTCAATCGTGAAATCCGTCCGTTGGCACACCGAATATTCTCTTTCGGAGAGCTCGAAGACGCCTTTCGGCTGATGCAGTCGTCTGGCCATATCGGCAAGCTCGTTCTCGTGCCCGACGCCAATGCCGGCGTGTCGTTGCGCAAACCGCCGAAGACCGTCTTGCGCCGCGACGGGACCTATCTGGTCACCGGCGGCATAGAGGGGTTCGGGTATGAGTGCGCGCGTTGGCTGGTCGCGCACGGTGCCGGCTCGATCGCGCTCCTCAGCCGTCGGGGATCGGCTACTCCCGGCTGTGAAACAAGAGCCAAAGAGCTCGAAGCTTTAGGTGCAGAGGTTCGCGTCTATCGGGGCGACGTCGCCGATCGCGAGTCCCTGGCGACGATCCTCGACGCGATCCGGGCGAATCAGCCGCCGCTGCGCGGTGTTGTCCACGCTGCCTCGGCGATCGAAGACGGTTTTGCCGCCGATATCGACCTCGCTCGCGTCACTCCGATCATGGACCCCAAGCTCGGCGGGGCAATCGCCCTCGACGCATTGACGCGCAACGATCCGATCGAACTCTTCCTGCTGTTCTCGTCGGCGACGACCCTGGTGGGTGCGCCCGGCCAGGGTGTCTATGTCGCCGCCAATATGGCTCTCGAAGCGCTCGCCCGGCGGCGGCAGGCCGAAGGCAGACCGGCACTTGCTATCGCCTGGGGCCCGATCGGAGATGCCGGCTATCTGGCCGAGCGGCCGGCGGTTCTCGATTCGCTCGCGCGTCGGCTCGGCGCTCGACCCATCCCTGCGGCACAAGCTCTTACCGGACTCCCTGCAATGATCGCGAGCGGGTTGCCGACGGTCGCGTTTGCCGATACGAACTGGGCCGAGGCCCGTCGATTTTTGCCGATTCTCGCGACACCGCTGTTTATGGAGAGTCGTGGCAAAGTGTCTCCTTCTCCGGTTGACGAATCGCTCGCCGAAAGGCTCGCTTCGTTGGATCCGGAGGCGGCGCTAGCGCTGCTGAAGACGGTCGTCGCCGACGAGGCGGCGACTATATTGCGGCTACCTGGGGAGGGCATTGACCCACTGCGTCCATTATCTGAAATCGGGATGGATTCATTGATGGCGGTTGAACTCCGCCTTGCGCTGGAAAACCGGCTGCGGGTTGATCTGCCGCTGGTTTCGCTCACCGAAGGCACGAGCGTCGCGTCGATTGCCGCGCGGCTCATCGCTGCGGTCTCGACAGGTCCCAGGGACGGCGAGGTCATTGCCCTCGCTGCGCATCATGAGGTTACCGAGGGTGCGCGATCCCCGGCGGACCCCGACAGAGTGGCCGCGGAGTAGTATTTGGACAGGGGCCGCCACCTTTTCGGTTTGTCGGCGCAGGCAAAGGCGCAGTTGATCGCGAAGCTGTCGTCGGCATCTTCCATTCGACCCGCGGAGCGCTCGCCACGCCCCACCGGTCCGGAAGAGGGCAGCATCTTCACACCGAGGCTCGACGCGTCGGAACTCGATGGGTTTCGGGAGATTCGCATGATCCGCGAAGCCGCGGATTTTCTCGGCATCGCCGATCCGTTCTTTCGGGTGCATGAGGGGATCGCCGGGGCAGAAACTCTGATCGGCAACAAAACTTACGTGAACTTTGCTTCGTACAATTATGTCGGGCTCAATGGTCATCCGCATATCACCAGCGCGGCGAAGGCTGCGATTGACCGTTACGGGACTACGGTCTCGGCGAGCCGTCCGGTCTCGGGTGAACGGCCGATCCACCGCGAGCTGGAGAGGACGCTGGCGCAGATCCATGGCTGCGAGGATTGTGTCGTTTTGGTCGGCGGCCATTCGACGAATGTCACCGTGATCGGGCATCTGCTCGGCCGGAACGATGTAGTCGTTCACGATGCGTTGATCCATAACAGCATCGTTCAGGGGGCGACGCTGTCCGGCGCACGCCGGGTGCCGTTTTCTCATCTCGACCACCGAGCCGCAGACCGGCTGCTGGGCGAGTTGCGTTCACGCCACGGGCGCGCGCTTCTGGTCATCGAGGGACATTACAGCATGGATGGCGATGTCCCCGACCTACCAAGCTTTATCGCTGTGGCTCGACGCCACCGTTCCTGGCTGATGGTCGACGAAGCGCATGCGCTGGGTGTCTTGGGACCGCGCGGCTTCGGCAGCGCCGACCGCGCTGGGATCGATCCCAACGATGTCGACATTTGGATGGGGACCCTCAGCAAGAGTTTAGTCTCCTGCGGTGGTTATATCGCCGGGAGAAAGGACCTCATCGACTATCTGAAGCTCGCCGCGCCCGGTTTCGTCTTCTCGGTCGGGATGGCGCCGGCCGCAGCTGCTGCGGCGCTCGCCGCACTCGAGTTGCTGGAACGCGAGCCGGAGCGGGTGCGCCGGCTCAACGACAGGGCTGGGCTGTTTCTCCAGCTCGCACGTCACGGCGGACTCGATGTCGGCAGTTCGATCGGCGCCTCGATCGTGCCGGTCATCACCGGAAGCTCGATCCGCGCCGGACGCCTTGCGCAAGCAATGTTCCGGCGAGGGGTCAACGTTCAACCGATCCTATACCCGGCGGTGCCCGAGCGAGCCGCCCGTTTGCGGTTCTTTCTGACGGCAGCGCATACCGAGGAACAGATCCGCGACACGGTGAGGATCCTGGTAGAGGAAAACTGCCGAGTGGAGGCTGCGCCCAGTGATCTTGCCGCTGTCGCGCGGCATCTCGGCAAATTTGCGCCTCCGCCCCGGTAGTCCTGCAGATCCGGTGATACCTGGCGTGTTGAGTGGGCGGCGCGCGCATAGGAGCGTTCGATGTATTGGCGAAAGGAGTTCTATGCGGCCGAACTCGGCAAACCCGTCGACCCTACGCGCCGGATTACAGCGAAAAATCGACGGAGAAGGAAAAGCAATGAGGGACAACAGATTGTCAATCAGCGGCCGGCTTTCGGCCGCTGGCCTGGTCGTTCTGGTCGCCCTATTCCTCGATCCCTGTCGGCCCTCGCCGGCTCAGCAGATCACCCCAATCGCCGAAGAAGCGAAACCACTCGTCGCGCCTGCTACAGATTCCCACCAGCCAACTCTGCCTGAAAAACGGACGGCAAAAGTACCGATTTTGGTATATCACCGTTTTAGTCAATCGGTTTCCGAAGGTTCACCTGGTCTTCGTCGGCTAACCGTAACCGCCGAAATTTTCGACCAGCAGATGCAGTATCTTCAAGACAAGGGATACCATGTAATCACGTTCTCTGACCTCGCAGACTATTTCGAAAAGGACCGAGAATTGCCAACATTGCCGGTGATCATCTCATTTGACGATGGGTGGGAAACTCAATTCGAATACGCGCTACCAAGTCTTGAGAAATACCATTACACTGCAACGTTCTTTGTAGTAACGAATTACATTGGTCGCCCGGGTTTCATTTCATGGCCCCAGTTACAAACACTCCAAACCGACGGCATGATAATAGGCAGCCATTCGCGATCACACCCGCGCCTCAACAAAATTAAAGATCCAGCGGAGTTGTGGGACCAGATATACAACAGCAAAACAATTCTTGAAACTCAACTTGAGGCTCCGGTAGAAGAATTTGCCTATCCGTATGGATCTTATAACGCCAAGGCCGCTGCGGCGGTGAAGCTGGCGGGATACAGAGCCGGTCGCGGGTGTTGTTCCGGGATAGCCCATACGTCGCACGATGTCTTTACACTAAAGGCGGTGATGGTCCCCAACGACATGGAGAATTTCATAAAATACATCGGCGGCCGATAGACTTCGGGTCGGAACAAAGTCACCGCCGAGAATCGCAATGGTTGCCATGCGCCGAACCCGCTAATTTGCTCGATCGGCGACACGGGACGATGGAGGCGATCATGAAATTGGTGCTCTTCCAAACTTCCGAACGGGGTGAGCCCACACCCGGTTTGCTCACCGAGCGCGGGGTTGTCAGCCTCGCCGGCACCGCCGAGCGAGGTCACACGCCGCAGCTGACGATGCAGGGGCTGATCGACGGGTTCGACCGGATGCGTCCGGCGCTGGCGAAGCTGGCCGCACAGGGTGAAGCCCTGCCACTTGCCTCGGTCCGATTGCGCGCGCCGTTGCCACGGCCCGGCAAGATCCTGTGCTGCATCGCCAATTACTGGGAGCACGCGCAGCGCGAGGCGCGGCCGCTCAACATGTTCTTGAAAAATCCGGAGGCGGTGGTCGGGCCCGGCGACACGATTACGCTGCCGGAGTTCACCGAGCCGTGGATCTTCATGCACGAGGCCGAGCTAGCGCTCGTCATCAAGGGCCCCGCGAAGAAAGTCACCCAAGCGAATTGGCAGAGCGCTGTGTTCGGCTACACCTGCCTGATCGACGTTTCGGCGCGCGGCGAGGGAAGGCGGACCTGGAAGGCCGGCAGCTGGCTCGGCAAGTCGTTTGAAACCTTCGCCCCGATCGGTCCGTGCATCGCCACCGCCGACGAGGTTCCCGAGCCCAATGATCTGGTCGTGCGGTTTTGGAACGATGGCCAGCTGCGCCACAATTACAACACCGACGACATGGAGCACCGGGTGCCGGAACTCGTCGAGTTCGCCTCGACGATCATGACCTTAAATACCGGCGATCTTATCGCCTGCGGCACCAATCACGAGGGGTTGGGCGCATTGCAGGACGGCGAGACCGTGGAAATCGAGATCGAGCGCATCGGACGGATGTCACTGAGGGTCGTCGATCCGCTGAAGCGGAGCTGGGAGCGCGGGATCTATATGGGCGCCGACTCGACCAACCCGGAAGCCGTCAAACGCCATCGCCCGCAAGACTCGGGCTGAGCGTGACTACCGTTTGACGTAGACCGTGTCGCCTGCTACCCGGACCTGATAGGTCGGCACCGGCGTCGATACCGGCCCGCTGACCAATTCGCCGGTGCGCACGTCGAACTGGGCAAAATGGAGCGGGCACTCGATCAGATGTCCCAGGAGTTTACCACGCGAAAGCGGTGCGTTGCGATGACCGCAAACGTCCCTCAGCGCGAAAAAGGTCCCCTCGACATTGGCCAAGACAAGGCGTTCGCCATCCACCGCGGCCCATCGCATCTCGCCCGGCGGCAATTCCGCCGCCTTGGCGACGGCGACGAACCCATCGGACATAATAATTAACCGAAAACTTTTCCCTCTCCCCGCATCGCGAGAAGATGGAAAAGAGAGAAGCTTTCCGTCAGTTCGGCCTGAAGCCGAACAATTTCGCCGCGTTGTCGGACGTGATCTTGCGCCGGTCTTCCTCCGGGACACCGGCAAAGATCCGTCCCAAGAAATCCTGGGACTTCGGCCACGTCGATTCGGCATGTGGAAAGTCGCTACCCCACAGCATGTTGTCGACGCCGATCAAATCTCGCATCCGGACCCCGAGATCGTCCTCCATAAACTCGACGAACATGTTACGTCGCCAGTAATCGCTGGGAAGCATTCCTTCCTTTGACTTCCATCCCTTGGTGAATACGGGACGCTCGACATAGGTGAAGTCCATCTGCTTTAGCCAATGGGGAATCCACGCGGTCTCGTGTTCGACCGAGCCGACCTTCAACCGTGGATAGCGGTCGAAGACGCCGGCGAAGACCATCGCGCCCAGCGAGTACCGCACCCAATAATCGCTGGTCGCGCGGCCGGCGCCGGTCAGCTCGGTGATGTCCGCGGTGAACTCGCACCCCGGAACGCCACCGCGCGGTGTCCCGATGTGGAGCAGCAGAGGCTGGTTTAGATCCTGCGCGGTTGCCCACAGCCGATCATAAACCGGGTCGCGATAAGGCCTTTCGGGCAACGGTGCAACCGGGATAAAGGCCCCGACCAGCCCCATCTTGGCGATCCGCTCGAGTTCTTGGCAGGCTTCGTCGACATCGTCGACATTGAGCGTCGCTATACCCTTCAGCCGCTCGGGATAGGGCTTGCAGAAATCGGCGATCCAGTCGTTATAGGCATGGCAGATGCTGGACAGCAGCGCGCTGTCGGGGAGGCGATACCAGAACAGGCCCTGGCTAGGTTGCAATACCGAGCCCCAGACACCGTCCGCCTCGTTCTCGGTGATCATCGCATGGGCGTCGTAGCCGCCCTTGCGGACATCCTCCCAGACGCCGAGAAAATCGATCTGCGAGGGATCCTCGAACCGCTGCCCGGCCTGCATCACCGCACCCAAGGTGCCGACCTGCATGCCGTCGATGACCCAGGCGTCGTATTGTCTGCCGGCGGGAGTCTTGCGGCGCTCCATCTTGGGCGCACGGTCGCGGAACTTGGGATCAATGCGCCCGGTATACATGTCCGGCGGTTCGACGATGTGGGAATCCGCCGAGATCAGCTTGTACTCCGCCATCTAAAGACCTCCTCCGCTTATGCCTCTAGCGCAGTAGTGTAGACCCTATTTGCGTATCGGAACAGGATATCCCGCCGTCGGCTCGGCTACGGCGGTCTGCGGTTTCGGCAACACAGCGTCGCGCCCGCCCGCGGCTTCTGCGCTCGACCCGATGCCGCTTTTTATAGCAACATGCCGCGATGCTAGGATCGTTCGGTCTCGGCCGCGACGCCCGGGTCAATCTGCTGCTCGGCTCTGGCCACTTCCTGTCGCATTTCTATCAGCTCTGCCTGCCGCCGCTATTCATCGCCTGGCAGCAGGCCTTCGACGTCTCCTTTGCCCAGCTCGGCCTAGTCATGGCGCTCATGTCGGCCACCGCAGCGCTGCTGCAAACCCCCATGGGGTTTCTCGTCGACCGCTTCGGCGCCCGCCCGTTCCTCATCGGCGGGACCCTGGTGATGACCTCATCCATTGCCGCGATGGGATTTGCCACCGCCTATTGGCAGATCGTCGTTCTGGCGTTGCTCTCAGGTGTCGGCAACTCGGTCTTCCACCCGGCGGATTATGCGATTTTGAGCGGTTCGATCGACCCGGCGCGGCTCGGCCGGTCCTTTGCCTTTCACACCTTCGCCGGCAATATCGGGTTTGCCGCCGCACCTCCGGCAACGGCTGCGCTAATGCTGCTGTTCGGTTGGCGGGGTGCCTTGATCTTCGTCGGGCTGCTTGGTCTCCCGGCAGTGGCTGCGATCGTGTGGCAGAGCCGAATCCTGATCGACCAGGCACGCCGCCCGCAGAGCCGCCCGTCGGAGGGCGGGGTCGGGCTGCTGCTGAGCCGATCGGTGTTGATGTTTTTCGCGTTCTTCATGATGACGGCAATGGCCGGCGCCGGCATCCAGTCCTGGCTAATCACGATCTTGCACCAGGTGCACGGCGTGACGCTCGCCGCGGCCTCCTCGGCGCTGACCGGGTACATGGTCGGCCAGATCGGCGGCGTGCTGGTCGGTGGTTGGGTGGCCGACCGCACCAGTCGCCACCTCCCCTTCGTCGTGGTTCTAACGATCGGCGCCGCGGCGGTGTTGCTGCTGGTCGGCGTCGTCTCGCTGCCCGAGCCGGCGACGATCGGCGCGTTGTTTGCCGGTGGTCTGATGACCGGGGCGAGAAACACGCCGCGCGACGTGATGGTCAAGGACGCGGCACCACCGGGGCAGATCGGCAAGGTGTTCGGGTTTGTCAGTTCCGGCATGTCGCTTGGCGGTGCGATCATGCCGGTGCCCTACGGCATGATCATCGATGCTGGTCGGCCTGAACTCGTGCTGGTGGTCGTCGCCGTTCTGTTGCTATTAAGCCTGTTATGCGCCGGTGGCGCGCGCGCCGGGTTCCGTCGCGCGCCGCTGCCGGTCGCCGCGGAATAACCCGCGTCCGATCAGGAGAATCGAGACAGGAGAGGGCGATGCGCAGGGTAGGGAAGAATTCGTTCACCGAAATCTATTTCGCCGGCTGCAATCCGAGCTTTGTCGAGACCAGCGACGGCTATGTCATGATCGATTCGCCGCAGCAGCCGATCGACGCCGTGCGCTGGCGCGAGCGCATGGAGGACAAGGCGCCGATCCGCTACCTGATCAATACCGAGCCGCATGGCGACCACATCTCGGGCAATGCCTATTTTCCGAATGTGACCGTCGTCGGGCAGGTCAAGCTCCAGGAATGCTTCGAGCGCTATCTCTATGCGTTCGGCACCCTCGAAGAGAAACGCGAACGCTTTAAGGAGACCGATCCCGACAGCGTCTGGCTCGTCGGGCACCCAGATTACCCGGCCTCGAACCCGCCCAAGCTGACATTTACCGACACGCTGACCCTCCAAGTCGGCAACCATACCTTCAACATCGTCCACATGCCCGGCCACACCGCACCGCAGACCTCGGTCCACGTGCCGCAGGAAGGGGTCGTGTTCACCGGCGACAACGTCTTCTATAAATGCCGGTCATGGCTGCAGGAGTGCGACCCCTGGGAATGGCTTGAGGCGCTCAAAAGCATCGAAGCGCTCGACGTCGAGACCATCATCCCCGGGCACGGCGATCCCTGCACCAAGGCCTATCTGAAGGAACAAGGGCAGATCGTCGAGAATTGGGTCGGCTATATCGAGCGCTTCGTCGATCGCGGCCTTACCCCCGACGAGATCCTGAAAGACCCGCTCGAGGTCACCAAGCAGGACCCCTACCCGATCGGCCAACGCCTCTTCATCCACGACGAAAGGCTGACCGGCATGATCGTGCGCAACCTGCACCAGCGCATCCTCGGCAAGAAAGAGCAACCGACGGCTGGATAGAAGAGGGCCATGCCATGGCAGAGCAGCAGTGGACGATGCTCGGCGAATACATGGAGAGTTGCAACTGCGACTATCTCTGCCCGTGCGTCTATACGAACCCGCAGGGCCCGGTGACCTACGACCACTGCACCGCGGCATTGGTGTTCCGGATTGATGGCGGCAGATACGGCGATATGACGCTCGACGGGCTAAAGTTTGCGCTGGTTATCCGCTCGGGCAAGGTGATGGCCGACGGCAACTGGATCTTTGCCGGCATAGTCGACGAGCGGGCCGACGATGCGCAGCGTCCGGCCCTGGCTGCGATCGTCAGTGGCGAAGCCGGCGGTCCGCCAGGATTCATCCGCGAGCATCTGGTCAGCGATTTTCGCGGGGTCGCGTTCAGGCCGATCGAGTTCAACCTGGACGGGCTCAAGCGCTCGACAGTGATCCCGCAT
>DASQCY010000779.1:0-7498 GCA_035634495.1 Allostellaceae bacterium | reverse complement strand
AACTGATCGCCGCCATCGGATTCGAGCCCTGACACGCCCATTCCGGGCGGCATCTCGATCCTCTCCAGGACCTCTCTCGTTCGAGGATCGACTCGCCTCAAATCGCTCTCGTCACCTTCCCAGGTGCCGTGCCAGAGCTCGCCGTCGATCCAGGTGACCCCGGTGACGAAGCGGTTAAACTCGATGGTGCGAAGAAGCGCCCCTGTTTGGGGATCGATTTGATGGATCTTCCGAGTCCGATACTGCCCCACCCAGAGTGTCCCTTCGGCCCACGCGAGCCCCGAGTCACCGCCGCCGCCGGGCGCCGGGATCGTGGCGAGCACACGGCCGGTCTTCGGATCGATCCTCTGGATGCGATCCTCGGCGAGCTGAAACAGGTGCTGGCCGTCGAAGGCCGTTCCTGCATGCGCGGCGACATCGATCGAGCGCACCATCTTCCCGCTCGCAGGATCGAAGGCGTTCAGCTTGTCACCGGACGCAAACCAGACGTGCTGACCGTCAAACGTAACCTCATGCACGTGGTCGACACCCGGAAAGGGTCCATACTCACGGAGGATTTCCGCCGCTGATCGGATCATGCTTCCATCCTAGCTAGGACGCGCTCTGGACGCCGTCGCCGTCACCAAAAAGTCCGTCACGACGGATTGTGGACGAGCTGTCGGCGAGGAGTCTGCCGTGATCCTGCCGATCACGGGTTTGCGCCAGGGGCTGACGGTTGCCGACATATCCGCCGCTGGGCAATGAGCAAGGAATTTGATGAAACGCTCGACCGGCGAGAATCTCGGCCGCATGACAGTCTCGGTCGGGGTGGCAAGCTTTCCATCGGACGAGCGCGTCCGGTCATTGAATCGAGCGAGTCGACTCGTGCCTCTACGCCGCCAAGCACAACGGCCGCAACCGGGTCATTTGCGAGGTCGACCCGGAATTCTTGGTGCTCGCCGATCGGCAGGTGGCTTGACCCGCTTTGGCTTTGCCGCCCGCGGCCTTGCGGCAGCGCGCCGGGCCGCCTCGAGCGACCGGCGTGCCCAGAGCGCCAGCTCTTCGGGATCGTCAGAGAGCCGCTCGGGCAGCCGCCAATACGACCTCAGCGTGCGCATGCCGCCCTTCGTCGGGTATAGGAACGGCCCCGACTGCTCGACAGCGAAATCGGCGACGATCACGTCATCGGTCTTGAGGTGGATCAACCCACCCACCGCACACCCGAACATCCTGCCGTCGGCAAAGATGCCGATGCCAGAGAACATCCGGCGTAGTCTTACCGGCCCGAACACCGCGAACAGCTCGCGAATGAAATCAGGATCCACAGCAACAAGCTTCTTCCTTCCCCGGGCGTCCGCGCCACCGACTCGCGAGCCACGGGCCAAGGTTTGGTTGGGGTGTTGAACACGAATTGGGCCGCAAGCTTGTCGACTTTGCAGGTCCGTCTCGGTGCCAGCAGGAACAGCACTGCCTTCGGGCCGACCAGATGGCGCACGCCCTTGCCTTCGACCACCCCTCGTCGGTCCGGCTCGACGCTCTCGGTATACTCCATCTTGTAGGCCATGCCGGCGCAGCCGCCGATCTTGACCCAGATGCGCACGCCGGCGACCGGACGCTCGGCCCTCGCCAGGATATCGGCATATCAGCGTGATTTGACGATCTCGACGCCTCGCCCGTTGTTGGAAGTACATAATCCCGGTGCCGCGATTCCTATTTCAGGGGGCCTTCGGTCCGCCGAGGAATACCGGCTTGAGCGGCATCCCGCTGTGCGGCGATTAAACCATGCAAGGGGAAATCGGTTGCGGCGAACGGATTTGAACCGTTGACCTCAAGGTTATGAAACCCCGGTAAGGTCGAGAACCGCACGAGACGCTTCCAAGTGCCACTAAGCAAACGGCAGCATTTCGCCTCGGGCGAGCCGGTGCGGCTGATCGGTCATCGCTTCCAGAACTCTTGCGATGGGATGCGGAACGCCCGGTTGAAGCGCGAGGACGCGTTCTCCCACGCGATGATCATCGTCAGCTCCGCGATGGCGTCGTCGTCGTAGTGCTGTCGCAGGCGCGCGAACAGCTCGTCGTCGACGTCCCGGTAGGTGTCGGTGATCGCGTCGGCGTATTCGAGCGCCACCTTCTCCGCGCCGCTGAAGAGCGGGCTCTCCGCGTACTCGTTCAGCGCGTCGATTTTCTCCGTCGAGGTGCCCAGTCTGCTGCTCACGGCAGCATTGGCGTCCTGTCAAAACTCGCAGTTGTTCCAGGAGGCGACGCGGCGGTTGAGCAGCCCGCGGAGCGCACCGGGCACGCGCTTGGTTTCTTGCTGAAGCGCGGTCCACATCGCCTGCGCGGCGCGGAAGTACGCCGGGTTGCGCGCGTAGTAGAGGTACGGATAGAGCGACGCGCCCCAGCGCTTACGCTGTTCTTCGAGCACTTCGCGCAGGTCGTCCGGGAGCGTCTCGATGTCGACCGGCGGAATGCGCGTCCCCTTCAGCATGGTGTTTTCTCCACGTCAGTCTATTCCATTGTTTCGGGTAGCCTGGGCAGGGTCCTTATCCCCGACATGCGAAGCTAAATGTGCCCCTCGGACGTTGATGGCAAACGAGAAATAGGCTCCTATATGTGATCATTTCTCACAGATTGACCGCGACCCATGCCGCGCCGTCTCCCGCCCCTGAGTGCGCTGCCGAGCTTCGAGGCCGCGGCGCGCCACCTGAGCTTTTCCAGAGCGGCCGAGGAGTTGCACGTGACCCACGGCGCCGTGAGCCGCGCCTTCCGCAATCTCGAGGATCGTCTCGGCGTGCAACTGATGATAAGGGCGACACGCTCGGTGCGACTGACGCCGATCGGCGCGTCCTATGTGGCAGAGGTTCGCGACGTCCTGGAGCACCTCGCGGCGGCGACGTTGGCAGCGACCGGGCAATCGTCCGGAATAGTCAGCGTCAGCACGATCGACTCATTCGCTGCCCGATGGCTCATGCCGAGGCTGCCTCGGTTCCGGGGGGCGCACGACGATATCGACGTGCGGGTGGCGATGTCGGAGCGGCTTACTGATTTCGTCAGCGACGGGATCGACATCGCCATCCGCTGTGGCGGTGGCCAATATCCCGGTTTGTCATCCGAATTGCTAATGAAGGAAGATCACTTTCCGGTCTGCAGCCCAAAACTGCTCGAAGGTCCGTATCCATTGCGAACGCCCGCCGATCTCGCTCACCACACGCTCCTGCATGACGTTTTCACCGTCGATTGGGCCATATGGCTGCACAACGCAGGCATCGACAATGTCGATCCGCACCGCGGTCCGACGTTTCTGTCGTCCGATCACGCGATCCAAGCTGCATTCCGAGGCGAGGGCGTCGTGCTCGGCCGCAGCGCCTTGATCGCCGACGACCTTGCCGCAGGCCGGCTGGTGCGGCCGTTCGAGCTCAGCCTGCCCGCCGGCTTCGCCTATCACGTGGTCTATCCACCCCGTGCCCTGCAGCGGCCCAACGTGAAGGCGTTTCGCGATTGGCTGATGGCCGAGATACGATAGCGCATGCACTACCGAGCTGGCGCGCGCATGGATGCCGGCTGGCCGGCAGCTTCAGCGGCCTGGACCCAACCTCGGTCAGATTGCCATCGGCGATGTCAAACACCTGCAGGTCCTTGTCGATATAGTTGGCGACATACAGGTAGTCGCGGTTCAGGCTGTAGGCGGCTCCCCCCGGCACGCCGCCCAGCGGCGCAGCACGTCCCCTGTGCTCGAACGCTGCTTCGACGATGGCCGCTTGGCCCTCGACAACAATCTCGCAGCGCCGGCCTTGCGCTGTGTCGCGATCGGCCGCCAGAACGATCTCCTCGCCGGTTCCGACACCGGCGGCCATCGCGTGATGTACTCGCTGATCGAGACCGCCGAGCTCAATGGGCTCGACCACAGCTCTACCTCACCGACCTGCTTGTTCGCACCGGCGATCATCCAGCCCGGCGTATCGCCGAATTGCTTCCCTGGAACTGGCAGCCTGCCGACCCCCGCCCGCGCCGCCGCCTAACCGGCGCCTTCATCGAGCGGTTACGACGCAGCGGTTGGCCTCGATGATGCGAAGAAGCGCCTCTGTTTGGGGATCGATTTGATGGATCTTCCGGGCCCGATACCGCCCCACCCAGAGCGTCCCTTCGGCCCACGCGAACCCGAGTCACCGCCGCCGCCGGGCGCCGGGATCGTGGCGAGCACACGGCCGGTCTTCGGATCGATCTTCTGAATGTGATCCTCGGCGAGCTGAAACAGGTGCCGGCCGTCGAAGGCCGTTCCCGCATGCGCGGCGACATCGATCGAGCGCACCGTCGTCCCGCTCGCAGGATCGAAGGCGCCCAATTTGTCTCCGGACGCAAACCACACGTGCCGACCGTCAAACGTAACCCGATGCACATGGTCGACACCCGGAAAGGGTCCGTACTCATGGAGGATTTCGGCCGCTGAGCGGATCATGCTCCCATCCTAGTCAACCGGTAGCGGAGCGGGGAGTAGCAAGGTCGTCGTGAATCCCGGCACGGGCGGGGTCATCCAACGTCGCGCTCGCCCGCGACCAAACGAGTGCACCTTGCCTGCTGCCGCAAGCGTGTCGAGTGCCCGCTGCACGGTGCGCTGGCTGGCGTCCAGTGCCAGCGCCAGGGCCGAGCTCGACCACGACTCACCGTCGGCAAGGAAAGCCAGCACCGCCGCATGCTGCTCTTCGACGGGCCGCGCCAGTACGACGACCTCGCGCGCGCGGCGCGGCGCCAGCGCAAACCCTCGCTTTGTCGCGCTCACGCCGGCCAGCGTCCGCAGCACCGTGCGAAGCCGCCCGATCTCGACCCGCAACCGTGCGCGATGCGATTCATCGGCACGCTTTGCTCGGAATACCCGCGCAACGAGCATTTCCCTCGGCACGTCTCCGGGCCACGCCTCGCCCAGCGCGCGTGCGAGCGCGAACAAAACCGGACGCCTTGCGAGCGAGACCACCGTGCGTGCGTCACGCACGACATGACGGCAGGCGTCCACGACGAGCGCCTTCGACGCCAGTAGGGCTTCAACATCCGCGAGCAGGAGGAGGCGCTCCTCGCCACGCGCAACCAGGCGCGCGGCTGGCGTGTTCAGCGCGAGAGATGCGCTTTCGACCTCCGCTGTCAGCGCGGGGATGTCCGCCTCGCGCGCGGCGCGCTCGGCCCGAGCGAGCGCAGCGCGCGCCGCCCTCGTCTGCAGGCGCCGAATCGCAATTCCCGCAGCCACCAGCTCGTGGGCGGCCCGCGACGCGGGCGGGAAGGGCGCGGGGTCGAGCTCGGCGAGCGTGCGCTCGACCTCGTCGAGGCGGCCGATCAGGAGCAGGCGCCGGACCTCGAGCTGCCGCGCATGCGCGGCATTTACGCGGTCGCCGTGTGCTTCGAGCGTCGCCCGGGCTGCGTCGAGCGCCTTCGCAGGCCAGCCGAGGTCGCGCGAGACGAGTGCGATCTCGGCCTCGGCGACGACACACCTGGCGCGGGCTACGGCCTCTTTCGGACCAAAGGCGCGTGCCGCACTTCGCAGGAGAGCCTTCGCTCGAACGAGATCGCCGAGTTGCGCCATCGCGATGCCTCGAAGTGCCAGCGCAGGTGCGTCGTCGCGCAAGGCGACCCGGTTCAGTGCGCCGAGGGGATCACCCGCCGCGAGCGCACGCGCCGCGGCCGTGATCAGCGAATCCATCGGAATCCCGCCACACTTGTCACTCCCACCGTTCGATGCCCGGCACTCATCTATCTCACGACCACCAACCGGCACGTCACGGGAAGCTGTTTAAAAGGATTCGTTTGAACGACGCTGTCGACAGGACAGGATGGCGCCCGTCCATCCTCCGCATCAGGCGGGGCAGGCCATAGCAACCATAGGAGAGACCGATGCAAGATGCTCTCGTCGTCCAACGTGAGACGCACATCGCGGCGCCGCCCGCTGCGGTGTTCGCCCTCCTGACCGATCCAGAGAAGATTCTGCGCTGGATGGGAACAGAGGCGCAGATGGAGCCGCAGCCTGGCGGGCTCTATCTCGTCAATGTCACCGGCGCGCGCTTCGCTCGCGGCTTCTTCCGCGAGGTGGTGCCGGTGCACCGCCTGGCCTACAGCTTCGGCTGGGACGGCAGCGAGGAGGTGCCGCCGGGGTCGAGCCTGGTCGAGATCGACCTGATCGAGCAGCCGGAGGGAACTCTGCTGCGCCTGACCCACACCGGCTTGCCCAATGCCGAGCAATGCGCCGCCCATACGGAAGGCTGGGCTCATTACCTCAACCGGCTGGCCGAGGTTGCAGCCGGTCGTGACCCGGGCCCGGACCCCCGGCACGGCCGCGTTGGGTCATCGTGACGGTGCCAGTCGCATAGTCTCGCCCGGAATGTCACCTCTCCTTAAGTACGACCCTTAAAGACGTCATTCACTCGCGCGACAACACGACAGGCAGGAGCGCCATCGGAAGCGGATGACAGGGCAGAGGCCGTGGCGGCATGATCGCGGCATGGATCTGCCCGCGCCTCTCGCCTGGCTGGTGGACGAGGCCGGCGCCTCGACCGGCCCTGACCGGTTCCTGGCCGAGCTCGGCGCCCGGCTGCTGGCCGACGGCCTGCCGTTGGCCGGCGGGGCGCTCACTCTCGCGGTGCCGCATCCGATCATCACCCGCCGCACCTGGTTGTGGCGGGCGGAGACTGGGGCGGTGATCGAGGCGCTGGGCTTCGCCGGCGGTCCGCTCAGCCAAGCCGGGCACGACTGGCTGGCCGAGCTTGGCCCGGTGCAGCAGGACCCCGTCGGCCCGATGTCGGACAGTCCCGTGCCAGACGGTCCGGTGCTGGGCTGGGCCGGGATCCGGTCGTTCGGCCCCGCCGAGGCCGGTCGGCTGTGCCAGGTCGCGCGCTTCGTCGCGACACCCTTAGCCGCCCTGGCCGCGCGGGCGGCGCTGGCAGCGCTGCTCGAGGCCTATCTCGGCCGGCGCAGTGCCGCCCGGGTGCAGGCCGGAGTGCTGCGCCGCGGCACCGGGGAGACCATCCGCGTCGTGTTGCTCTCTGCCGATCTGCGCGACTTCACCGCTATGTCCGAGGCGACGGAGCCCGCGGCGATGATCGCCGCCCTCGACGCTTGGTTCGACCGCGTCGCCGGGGCGGTGCACGCCTACGGGGGTGAAGTGCTGAAGTTCATCGGCGACGGCGTGCTGGCGATCTTCCCGGTCACCGAGACGCCGGCTGAGGCCTGCGATGCTGCCTTGCGCGCGATCACGGCAGCCCGCGCCGGCATGGCTCATCTCGATGCGGTGCGGCAGGCGCAGGGGCTGCCGCCGCTGCCGTTCGGCGCGGCGCTGCATCTGGGCGAAATCCTGTGGGGCAATATCGGCGCGGCCGATCGGCTGGATTTCACCGCGATCGGGCCTGCTGTCAATTTGGTCAGCCGCTTGGAAGGCCTATGCCGGACGCTCGACAAGCCCGTCCTTGTCTCCGGCGCGTTCGCCGCCGAAACCGGTGCGCCGTTGATCCCTCTCGGAACGCACGCGCTGCGTGGCATCGCGT
>DASQCY010000778.1:0-1523 GCA_035634495.1 Allostellaceae bacterium | reverse complement strand
CTGGGGACGGTCGGCGCCGGCGCCTTGCAGCTGCTCGACCGGCAGGCTGACCTCCTCGCCCAGCGAGCTGGACGCAGGATCGTCGTCGTCGCGGTGTCCGCCCGCGATCGGCGCCGCGATCGCGGGGTCGATCTGTCTGCGGTGCGCTGGTACGAAGATGCGGCCGCGATGGCAGCCGATCCTGATGTCGACGTCGTCGTCGAGCTGATCGGCGGCGCCGACGGCATCGCCCGGCGCGTGATCGATACCGCGCTTGACCACGGCAAGCACGTCGTCAGCGCTAACAAGGCGCTGATGGCTCATCACGGAACCACACTTGCCGCCCGGGCCGAGGAAAAGGGTGTCACTCTTTCCTTTGAGGCGGCGGTCGCCGGCGGGATACCGGTGATCAAGGCGTTGCGCGAGGGTCTCGCCGGAAACCGGCTCGTGCGTCTTTATGGCATTCTCAACGGGACCTCGAATTATATTCTGACGACCATGCGTGAGACCGCGCACGAGTTCGCCGAGGTGCTCGCCGAGGCGCAAAAGCTCGGCTACGCAGAAGCCGATCCGAGCTTTGACATCGATGGCATCGATGCTGCGCATAAGCTCGCCATCCTGGCGAGCGTAGGGTTTGCCCGCCCGGTCGACCTCGCCGGGGTTTATGCCGAGGGAATCCGCCATGTATCGCGGCTCGACATCGACTTTGCCGAGGAACTTGGCTATCGCATCAAGCTCCTCGGTATTGCGCGGCTGACCGAAGAGGGGCTCGAGCAACGCGTCCACCCCTGTATGGTGCCGCGTTCGACGCCGATCGCGGCGGTCGAAGGCGTGTACAATGCGGTCGTCGCCGAGGGCGATTTCGTCGGCCGAGTGGTATTGGAAGGACGCGGTGCCGGCGCCCAGCCGACGGCCTCGGCTGTCGCCGCCGATCTCGTCGATATCGCCTCAGGGCGCCACACGGCACCGCTTGGCGTCCCGACCGCCAGTCTGCGCGCGCTTCCCGGCGTGCCGATCGAGCGGCATCAGGGCGCCTATTACATACGATTGATGGTCGTCGACCAACCGGGTGTAATCGCCGATGTCGCAGCCGCCCTGCGTGACGAGCAGGTGTCAATGGAATCGATGATCCAGCGCGGTCGCGCTCCTGGGGAGGCTGTGCCGGTAGTGCTGACAACCCACGTCACGGTCGAGGCGGCGATGCGCCGGGCGCTCGGGAAAATCGAGGCGCTCGATACCGTCCTCGAGCCGCCGCACATGATCCGCATCGAAGATTTTTGAAAAGAATTACCGCAACGAAACAGGAGGAAAGCCGTGCCCGAGACCTCGAAAATGGATCGCAATCTCGCACTGGAAGCCGTCCGTGTGACCGAAGCCGCCGCTCTCTCGGCTTCGCGCTGGATGGGCCGGGGTGATGAAAAAGCGGCCGACCAGGCGGCAGTCGACGCGATGAGAGAGGCACTGAACAGCCTGTCAATCGCCGGCACCGTCGTCATCGGCGAAGGCGAGCGCGATGAGGCGCCGATGCTCTTTATCGGCGAGAG
>DASQCY010000777.1:0-2804 GCA_035634495.1 Allostellaceae bacterium | reverse complement strand
CACCCGCACCGAAACCAATCTCGCCCCATGGCTCGGCGCTCGCGGTGCCGCCGGCCGTCTCGTCCCGGCAGGTTTCCCGCGGTCAAATCGATTCAGCTGACAGAGAACCCGCATTACCTGCTCATTGTTCGGATCCGGTCGTGTTCCTCGGGAGGGCGTCGCGAGCCCTGGCCCCACAGCGTGGTGGCGAACATGATGATGCCAGCGACTACGGCGGCTCCGCCGATTGTGATCCCTGCGTAAGTTAGCGCCTCGGGTTTGAGTTGCGCAGTTGCCGCAACACCCCAGAGTAAGATCCCGAAAAGGACAAACGCCGCTCCGAGTATCCTCTGGCGAGCTCTCTTGCGATTTCTCGAAATCCTGTCTTTGCCGCGGACTGCCATCGGGCATGACCCTTACCCTGCCGGCGCTTCGCCTCCGGCTCGTCGGTCACCACGAGATTACGCGGCTCGTTCGCGGTGGAAAAGAGCGTTGACCAAACTGGGTCGGTGGAAACACGAAAGTCAGATCGGCTTGCCACCGACAGCAATGCAAGTGCGACCTGGCAGCCGCACGCGAGGTGGTCTTGCCGGATTAACGAAACCGGCGCATGCTGATCGCTAGGCTTAGCTAGCGCAGAGGAAGAGACGCATGCCCAGAATCAAGCACATCGCATTAACCACGAAGGATCCCGGAAAGACAGCGGCTTTCTATAAAGAGGCCTTCGGCTTGCAGGAGATCCGGCGCGCTCCAAACGGAGCCGTGTTCCTGACCGATGGCTATATCAATCTGGCGATCTTGAATTGGAAAACGGAGAAATCCGCCGACGTCGGCGCCAACGGACCTAATTACAGCGGCATCCATCACTTCGGCTTTGAGGTCGAGAACCTCGACGAGGCCGCGGGCAACCTGGAGCGCGCGCGAGGCGAGCGGCTCGAGGAGAAAGCGGGGCTCGATATGGAAATGGCCGCCGGCGGCCATCGCAATTTCGAGATGAAATGGGCCGGCCCCGATGGGGTCGTCATCGACATCTCTCACACCGGGTGGGAAACGAAATAGGCAAAGAGGAAGCAGCCATGGCCGATAACTTCACGGTCTGTGTCGGGACGGTCGGGACCGGCGCCTGGATCAGCCCCGACGGCGGCGAGAGCTGGAAGCAAGTGAGGGCGGGTCTGTGGGCCGAAAGCCGCATCTTCGGCTTCGCGGTCCACCCGAAACAGCCGCGCACTCTCCTGGCGGGCGCGGATGACGGCGTCTACCAGAGCGAGGACGGCGGCGAGCACTTCGAGCACCTGAATTCGCCGATGAACACGTTGCATGTCTGGAAGGTCGCCTACGATCCGACTGACCCGAATACCATTTTTGCAGGCACCCGGCCGGCGGCTTTATACCGATCGGCAGACGGCGGGCGGCACTGGGAGAAACTTCGCGCCGATATGGCCGAAGAATGCCCGAACGTGCGCGTTCCGCGGGTAACCGCGCTGACTGTAGACCCGTCGGACCACCGCATCGTGTGGGCTGGTGTCGAGGTCGACGGCGTGCGGCGCAGCCGCGACGGTGGAGAAAGCTGGACGCGCATCGCGGGTGGGCTCGACGATCCCGATATCCACGACACGGCGGTCATCAACAATGGCGCCACGACCGTGTTGACCAGCACTCCGCGAGAGATCTTCGCAAGCACCGATGGCGGCGAGAGCTGGCGCGGGTTGGAGGTCGGCAAGCATTTTCGCCTGCCCTACTGCCGCAGCCTGGCGCTCAAGGCCGACGACCCGAAGGTGCTTTTCGTCGCCACCGGCGACGGGGCGATCGGGAGCACCGGAGCGATCCAGCGCTCCAAGGATGGCGGGCTGAGTTGGCAGATGATGCCGCTGCCGGTGGAGCCCAATTCGCCGATCTGGGCCTTTGCGACCCATCCGGCGCAACCCGATCGCATCCTCGCCTGCAGCCACTACGGCGAATTGTTCGCTAGCCACAACGCGGGCGATTCCTGGGTGAAGTTGCGCCGTGAGTTCGCCGAGACCCGTGCTCTGACTTGGACACCGAATTAGGTCCGGCGAGCGCGCACTATCGGGCTTGGTCGTAATTTCGCTTGATCGACCGTTCCCCGTACGGTCGCCCGACCGAGCGGGGAATTCTCGCGACGGGAGCGTGAGCCCAGCCCTGTCGGAGGCCCGGAAGTTAAGGGGGATCGGTTATGGTCACTGGGCAACCACGCCTGCGCCCTGAGGCCGCGAGGTCAAGCACGGCTTCCGCCGTGCGCGAAGCGCCGTGGCCGGTCTATTTCGGCATCACCGCGCTCTTAGTTTTGATCGTCGTCGCGCTTGCCGGCGGCATCATCTGGTACAACTCGCGGAAATCGACGGAGCTCATGGTCGCGGCGGCCGAGCGGCAGATAGTCGAGACAGGAGACAAGGTCTCGGATCGGATCAGGCTGCTCTACGATCCCATGTACGCGATCGTCGGTATTGCTTCACAGGCGCCCAACATGAAGGCGCTGCTGACCGACAATGCTCACCTCGGGACGCCGATGCTTTTAAGGCTGCTCCGCTTCTACCCCCAGATCCTCTCGCTATATGCCGGTTTCGACGATGGCGGTCTTTTCGGGGTGGATTACGTCGGCGGCGATGCCCGTGCGCGGTTTCGTAGTTTCTTCAAAGCGCCGGACAACGCCGCCTTCTGGAACAGGATCATTACACCCCGCGAGGACGGAGTGCGGGTCGAGCGCTGGGTGTTTCTCGACGATGACGGGGTCGAGATTGGACACCACGACATTGGGGCGACGGATTACGACCCGCGGGCGCGTCCTTGGTACGGGCCGGCGCTTC
>DASQCY010000776.1:0-7222 GCA_035634495.1 Allostellaceae bacterium | reverse complement strand
GTTCGCTCCGGGTTCCAGGGATTGCGCGTCACTTTGACCCGGCCGAGGTAATCGGTCGTCGTGTCGAAGGTCATCCCGAATTCGGGTGTCGTCGACCGACCGATCGGAACCAGCCCGGCCCGGAGGTAATTGGCGACCAGCGGGTCCGTTGCTTTGACGACGTGATCCCGGAACAGCCGGGAGCCCGATTCTTGCGTGCGGCCGGCGAGACCGGAGCCTAGGTCCTTGAGCAGCATCGGGACACCGTAGAGCTGACCCGTCTTGCTCGGGCCGTCCTTGTCGGGATCGGCGACGGCATCCTCGTAAATCCCAAGCACCGCCTCGATCGCGGGATCGAGCCGCCCGACGGCTTCCGCCGCTTGCGCAGACAGTTCCTTAGCGGTGAGCTCTTTTGCTCGAACTCGATCCGCAAGCGCCAGGGCGTCGTGCTTGTGCCATTCGTCCCAGCTCATCGCCAAACCGGTCGAAATCGCCATCGGTGCATCCCTCTTCACCGTCCGTCGATGGAGGTCGCGGACGAGCGATGATCAGGGCACAGCCTGGCCGACGTCAACCGGGGGTTCGAGAGGGAAGCGGCGCTCGGTGGTCGTTCGCGAAAGCGGAGGCCGCCGAGAGCAGCAGCCGCGCGGCCTACTTCCGCAATTTATTTGCCGGGAATGACACTGCGGGCCGCACGGACCCGCAGCGCAACATCCCCTCGACCCTAGAGATCGCTGGCGATCAAGCTGAACGTATTGGTCAGGTTGGTGCCGACAAGCGCCATCATGGCGATGGCGGCGATTGCGATTAGCGCGGCGATCAGCCCATATTCGATTGCCGTAACGCCGCTTTCGTCCTCCATCAGCCGGCAGACAATCTCGTTTCTCGCCCCCTTCCCCCCGACCGAGCCCAGCAAGAATGATACGCAACTCGCCATCTTAATCTCCGACATATAGAGTGGTTCCCCGATATCAAGTCATAACTATTGCCAAAGCTTTAATTTTTCGGACTTATCATGTAACTTTTTAGAAGAAGATTACATCAACGGCTCCAGATGCAGTAACCATACTGCTACTCTGGGGAATGAGGAGCAATCGGCGTTGGGGGGCCGAGCGGCAAATCCTCCTCTCGACACTGCCCGGGAACCTGTTTCCCCGCCGCATTTCGGTGCAGGCGCAGTTCTCCCAGGCGTCCGCTTCAATTCTTTTCTAACGCCGCGCGCTTAAGCTTGCCGATAATCGCTCGGAATTGGTTCGAGTCATCCAAACGGAAGTCGGAGAGCCGATGGTATCGGCGGGGTTGCGTTTTTACCGCGCGCTGGGCAATTCGCTGGACCACGGCCGCATCGTCTCTTATTGCGGGATCCTGCTCGCGATCGAGATCAGCTGCTTTCTGTTCCTTGTTGCGGGAACTCACGGCCTGATCACACCGCTCAGTGCGCCCACGAGCACCGATTTCGTCAGCTTTTATGCGGCTGGAAGCTTGGCCGACGCCGGTACGCCGGAACTCGTCTATGACCAGGCGGCGCATGGTGCTGCCGAAGAGCGGGCAACCGAATCCGGCGTCGAATACCGGTTCTTTTACTACCCGCCGGTCTTCCTACTGCTTTGCGCCCCCCTTGCGCGTCTGCCTTATCTGGTGGCGTTCTTGGTTTTCGAAGGGGCGACCCTCATTCTTTATCTAATTGTTGTGCGCAGCATTCTGGACGAGTGTAGTTTTGCAGGGCTCGTCCCGATATTGGCATTTCCAGCCGTGTTTTGGACGCTCGGCTTGGGTCAGAATGCATTTCTTACGGCGGCGCTATTCGGGGCGGGAACGCTTTGCATTGACCGTCGGCCGATCGCCGCGGGCTTGCTTTTCGGCGCGCTCTGCTACAAACCGCATTTCGGCCTACTGGTTCCGGTGGCGCTTGCCGCAGGGGGCCATTGGCGTGCGTTCATTGCAGCCTTTGCCGCGGCGGCTGGACTTTGCTTGTCCTCCCTGATGCTGTTTGGCTGGGTTACGTGGAGCGATTTTTTCACGACCGTTGCTGCCTCGCACGCCACTTACGAATCTGGGCGCGTCGCGTTCGGCGGGCTCGTCAGCCCATTCGGCGCGGTACTGCTGCTCGGCGGGAACTCCACAACGGCCTATGCCGTGCAAGCCGGGGCGACGCTATCGGCGGGTCTGTTGGTGGGCTTCGTCTGGCGCTCTGGCCACGCCCTACCCATCAGGGCGGCGACCCTCGCAGCGGCGACGTTGGTCGCGATCCCGGTAATTCTGATCTATGATTTGATGTTGGCTGCGGTCGCAGTGGTTTGGCTCGTCAGCGCCCGCAACGGAGACGAACTCCGGGTATGGGAGAAGGTGGCGCTGGCCGGATCTTTCCTGCTGCTGTTGGATCCACGTGACTTCGCCGAGGTTTCGCACGTTCCTGTCGCGCCGCTCGTCGGAGTGGCGCTGATCGTCGCCGTTGCCACCCGCGTGTTCTGCAGCGAGACTCGCTCCGCCCGCTTTGCGGCCGCCTGAGCGCGGTTCTGTTGAACTATCTGGTGGGCTCCAGGGCGGGTTCGGCGGCGGCCCGTGCAGCCTCCAGTTCGGTCGCCTTCTTCTCGATCAGTTCGACGAGATGATCGACGATGTCGGCGTTTTTTAACCGGTGATCGGTCAGCCCACTGATATAGACTTGATGCGTGCCGTTCCCACCGCCGGTGAAGCCGATATCGGTCTCGCGTGCCTCGCCCGGACCATTGACCACGCAGCCGATAACCGAGACCGTCAGTGGCGTGGTGATATGGGCGAGGCGCTCTTCGAGGCGCTCGACCGTCTTAATCACTTCGAATTGCTGCCGGGCGCAAGACGGGCAGGAAATGACGGTGACCCCTCGGCGGCGCAGGTTTAGCGACTTCAACATCTCAAAACCGGCTTTGACCTCTTCGACCGGATCGGCCGACAACGAAACCCGGATCGTGTCGCCGATCCCCGACCACAGCAGCATGCCGAGCCCAATCGAGGACTTGACCGTACCGCTGCGCAGACCGCCCGCTTCGGTGATCCCGAGGTGCAGGGGGTAGTCGCAGGCTTCGGCGAGCTGCTGATAGGCGGCGACCGCGAGAAACACGTCGGAAGCTTTGCACGAGATCTTGAACTCGAAGAAGTCGTTGTCCTCGAGGATCTTGGCATGGTTGAGCGCGCTTTCGACCATGGCTTCGGGGCACGGTTCTCCGTAGCGTTCGAGGAGATCGCGTTCGAGCGAGCCAGCATTAACGCCGATCCGCATTGAGCAGCCGTGATCCTTTGCCGCTTTGATCACCTCGCGGACGCGCACCGCTGAGCCGATGTTGCCGGGATTGATCCGCAGGCACGCCGCACCACTCTCCGCCGCTTCGATCGCCCGTTTGTAATGGAAGTGAATGTCGGCGACGATCGGCACCGTCACTTGCCGCACGATCTCCTTCAAAGCCAGTGCGGACTCCTGGTCGGGGCAGGAAACACGAACGATATCCGCCCCGGCAGACTGGAGCGCACGGACCTGTGCGACTGTCCCCGCTACGTCACTCGTTACGGTGTTGGTCATCGATTGCACCGTAATCGGTGCGTCGCCGCCAACCGGTACCTGGCCGACATGGATCTGGCGACACGCACGGCGTTGGATGTCGCGATAGGGCCTGACACTCATCGTCAAATCTCGCGCAGCTGATAGGCTGTCAACGGCTTATAGACAGGTTTGACACCAGAGGACAATCAAGGGTGCTGTCCTAATTCGGCTTAGCCCCATAACCGGCCACTACTCAATCAAGGCCGAATTCACCCGCCGACTGCCGTCCCCGAGATCAGCGCTTGGGGTTCGAGCGAGACATTTCGGACCGCGCCCATTCGACCGATCGGAGGCACCGGTTTGCCGTCGACCGTGATATCGAGACCGCCGGCATTGCCGGTGCGCATCGACACACCGGGCCTATCCGGCACGCGGTAGCTCTCGCCCGCCTTGAGGAAACCCTCGAGAAGCACGGTTTGATTGGCGTCGCGTATCTTGATCCAACTCTCGACAGTGGCTCGGATAACGATGCGCGCCGGTTCGTCGACGATCCCATAGGCGCTCGGCCCCTCGCTCTGGGGTGCTGGGGCTAGACCGACCAAGACCGGAGGAGGAGCCGGGGGCAGTGTCGATACCACCGTCGACAAGGCAGGTGCTGCCGCGGGAGGCGGCACTGGCGGAGCCGAAACCGATTCTCCGGTCGGACCGAGTTCGGAGCCGGTCGGAGCGGGCGTCCTGAACTCGGCGCCGTACCGCGCGCGGAGCTGAGTTTCAGCCGTAGCGTGTGCGGGTGGCGGGGAGGTGGACTCTCCTGTGCGTTGCGTTGAGGTTAGCGGCAGAAGCTCGCTCGGCACTTCGGCAACGCGTTCCGGACGTGAGCGCTCGACAGTCGACAGGTAGTACCAGGTGCCGTACCCGCAAAGCACCAAAATTAGCGCTACGAGGAGCATCCCCCCGCCGGGGATGCTGCGTTCGCCGAGCGGCATCGGAAAGGCGAGATCGGGCTTTGCATCGAGCCCGGTGGACTCCGCTTTGAAGCGGCGCAGGATCTCGCTGCCGTCCAAACCGAGATAATCGCTGTAGGTGCGTACGAAGCCGATCGCGTAGGTCGGGCCGGGAAGCAGGTCCGGACGCCCAGCCTCGAGTGCCGCCAGGTAATCAGGTTTGATCTTAAGTGCGGCCGCAACGTCGTCCAGGTTGAGACGAAGCGCTTCCCGCTGCTGCCGCAGCAGATCCCCGGCAGACCGTGGGCCTGATGGCGAAGCGGCTTCGCCGTCGGGCAGATCCTCCACAAAGGGGGTCTTGAGACGCCGGAACAACGCCATAGGATGATCCCGCTACCGGCCCACTTTAACCAACAACGCAGGCTGCTGTCCAACCTCAGGCGTTGAGTGGAAAGAGATCCTCCGGATCGGGCGGCTCACAAGGCGATGTCGTGATCGAGCGCGTAGGCTTCGAGCTTCGGTCTGAGCGAATGATCCGGCCGGCCCCCGATCTCGTCGAGATAATCGGCGACAGCGGTCGCATCGAGGCTGCGGATCATCGTCTTGACCGGGCCGATCGCGGTCGCCGCCATCGACAATGTCCGAAAGCCGAGCCCTATTAGAGTCATCGCCTCGATAGGATTGCCCGCCATCTCGCCGCACATGCTGAGTGGTACCCCGGCATCACGGGTCCGCTCGATGACCTCGCGGAGGAGAGCCAGCATCGGCATGGAAAGCGGGTCGTAGCGATCGGCCAGGCGAGGATTGCCGCGATCGCAGGCGAAGAGGAACTGCACGAGATCATTGGTCCCGATCGACAGAAAGTCGACCCGCTCGCAGAGCGCCGGCAACTGCCATAACAGCGCCGGTACTTCGAGCATGACCCCAGTTTTGATCTCCGCAGGAAGGATTCTCCCCTCTTTCGCGGCGCGAGCAAGCTCCATATCGAGGATCGCGCGTGCGTGTTCCAGCTCGGCGATTTCTGCGATCATGGGAAACTTGACAGACAAAGGCCGTGCTCCCGCCGCCCGGATCAGCGCGCGCAGCTGCTGGCGCAGCATCGCTGGACGGTCGAGCCCGATGCGGATCGCTCGCCAGCCCATCGCTGGATTGTCCTCGACGGCATGGGGCAGATAGGGCAGCACCTTGTCTCCGCCAATATCCAGGGTACGGAAGACAACCGGAGAGCCCTCTGCCTGCTCGAATACGCTTCGGTAGAACTCGGTCTGGTCTTCGACGCCTGGAAAGCTATCCCGCACCATGAAGGGGATCTCGGTGCGAAAGAGCCCGACGCCCTCGGCACCGGTCGTTCGGAGCTGAGGCAGGTCGATCAGCAGCCCCGCGTTCAGAAGCAGCTTGATTTGGATCCCGTCGCGGGTGACTGATGCTGCCGATCGCAGGGTGTCGTAGATGGCGCGCCGGCGGGTTCGCGCCTCGACCGTCGCAGCCACTGATTGACGGATGTCTTCGCGCGGCCGGATCAAAACCTGGGCATGATCGCCATCGACGATGACCATGTCGCCCGCCTCGATCCGCCTTGCCGCATCATCAACTCGCGCGACCACAGGAATATCGAGGGCCCGAGCCACGATGGCTACGTGTGCGGTCGGCGACCCTTCCTCCAGCACGAGGCCCACGATACGCCGGTGAGCATAATCCATCAGTTCGGCCGGCCCCATCGCTCGGGCGACGAGAATAAACTCCGCAGGTAGATCCGCCGAAGCGGCGCTCGGTGGGCGTCCGGAAAGATGTTGCTGGAGACGATTAGCGAGGTCTTCGAGATCGAGCATGCGCTCGCGCAAATACGGATCACCGACCTGCATCATGCGCGTCCGCGTTTCATCGCGGACCTTCTGAACCGCCGCCTCGGCGGTCAGGCCGCTGCGGATCGTGTCGGCGATGCGCGCGATCCAGCCGCGATCGGCCGCAAACATGCGATAGGCCTCAAGGACGTCACGGTGCTCACCGCTGCCGAGCCCGCGGCTCGTCGCGACCAGCTCGTCGATCGCGCTGTGCATCGCCGCGACCCCGTGGCGCAGGCGCTTGAGCTCACCCTCGACGTCCTCAGCCACTACTTGACGGATCAGCAACCTGGGCTCGTGCAATACGGCCGGTCCGATCGCCATGCCGGCATTGAGCCGTATGCCGACGAGGCGGACGGGCAATAATCCCCCGACTTGACTTTGCGCAATCTCCAGAGGGTTGACGAGTTCGCCTGTCGCAGCGAGTTCGGCGACGACCATTGCGATCGTCTGAAGCACCTCGATCTCGTCCTCGGTATAATGGCGAAGCGATCGGTTTTGGACAACGAGGACGCCGAGCACCCGGCCGCCGCGGAGGATCGGAACGCCCATCAGCGAATGGTAGATCTCTTCGCCGGTCTCCGGCCGATAGGCGAAGTCGGGGTGGGACTGCGCGTCGGCAAGGGCGAGCGGTCGCGCAGTCGCCGCAATTACCCCGACAAGTCCCTCGCCGACGCGCAGCCTTGTCCGATGAACCGCTTCCGGTCGCAGCCCCTCGGTCGCGAAAAGCTCGAGGACCTCTCCCGCGCGCATCACGTAAGCAGAGCAGACCTCGGCCACCATTTCCGCGGCGACAATCCGGACGATGCGGTCGAGCCGCTCCTGGGGCGTGCCCGAGCCCGCCATGATATCGCGAAGGCGGCGCAGGAGGCGGCGGGTTCCACTGATGCTCCCTCCGGCCTCCGTCATCCTCGCGCGCCCTGCCTCCCCAACGAGGTCGG
>DASQCY010000775.1:0-3817 GCA_035634495.1 Allostellaceae bacterium | reverse complement strand
TGACAATCGCTAGACGGAGCCGCGGCACCTTTGCCACCGCAGCTTCAACCACGCGTTGTAGCCGCCATCGGCCCAGATCAGTCCGAGCCAAGGGAAGCGCCTGCGTATCTTGTCGAGGACGAGCCCGGCCCCGTCGCGGTCTTGGATCGCGGCCGAGTGGACGACGACGCGCATCGGCAGCCCTTCACTGTCGACCAGGGCGTGGATTTTGCCGCCCTTCACCCGCTTGCCGGCGTACCGCCCCCTTTTCTGCCGACTTGACCGATTGGCTGTCGAGAACCACAGCCGAGGGGCTGGCCTCCCGGCCCATCCGCTCGCGCAGCGCCATGTACAGCTCGGCCCAGATCGCCTCCTGGACGCCATCACGTTGGAACTTGCGAAAGATGTTGTAGACGGTCGAGCGCGGCGGAAAGCTGTCGCGGGGCAGATAGCGCTAAGGGCAGCCGGTGCGCAGCAAATAGAAGATGGCGTTCGTCGCCGCGCGCATGTCGGTCTTGCGCGGTCGCCCACCCGGCGAGCCTCGGGGATCAGCGGTGCCAGCCACGCCCACTCCGCATCCCTCAGATCGGTCGGATAACCGTTGACTTCCCGCCGACAGATCCGACGGTGCTCCTCCGTCCACATCGCCGTTCGCCATCATGGTGAGCCCCGTAACCGGGAATCACGACGCCGCACCTCACGCAACAGGCTTTTGGGTCAAGCACTTATGCTCATGGACGCGGCGCACGAGGTCGTTTGTAAAGCCGAGATAGAGTGTCCCGTTCCTACGGCTGGCAAGGAGATAGACATAATACGGCAATTACCACTCCGCGGGTCATTCCGGGGCGGCCCGCTCGGGCCGGGCCCGGAACCTATGAACACTGGCCTCTCTGGTGGAAGCACAATTAGATGCCAGATTGACTAAAGTCCGTGTGCATGGGTTCCAGGCACCAGCTCCGCCGCGTCCCGGAATCACCTGCTTTGTTACTTGCCGATGCAGAAATCGCGGAAGATCACGTCGAGCAGATCTTCGACATCGACGGTACCGGTAATCCGGCCGAGGCTGCGCAGGGCCAACCGAAGATCTTCGGCGCGCAGCTCGGGCACGGCTGGACCCGTTGACAACGGGTGGAGGGGTTATAACAATGTTAATCCGGTCGACTTGCGGAGGCGACGATGCGTGCGGCCATACGGAAACTGGGCAACTCTTCGGGGGTGATTATTCCGAAATCCATGCTGGCCGAAATCGGTGTCGCCGCCGGTGACCCGGTCGACCTCTCGCTGGAGGACGGTCACATCACGATCACGCCCGTCAAACGGCGGCCGCGTGAAGGTTGGGCGGCGGCGTTTGCCGAGATCGGGGAACTCGGAGACGAGGATCTCGCTTGGCTCCAGTTCGGGAACGACGGCGACGACGAGTTGCAGTGGTGAGCCAGAACCGCGGCAGCAGCGGTCTCGCCATAACGCGCGGGGAGGTGTGGCTCGCCGCGCTCGATCCTACCGTCGACAGCGAGATCCAGAAGATACGCCCCTGCCTGATCGTGTCGCCGCCCGAAATGAACGACCGCTTGCCTACCATCATCGCCGCGCCAATGACGACTGGCAGCCGACCCGCCCCTTCCCGAATCGTCGTCCGCTTCCAAGGCAGATCGGGTCTCATCCTGCTGGAGCAGATCCGCGCCCTCGACAAGCGCCGGCTTATCCGGCGGCTCGGTACCATAGGTCGAGATACGCTGAGCCGCACTCTCGCCACGCTGCGCGAGATGTTCGAGGAGTGATCGCCGCCCTCAGACATTTCTTGTTTTTAACTTTTACTTGCCGATACAGAAATCGCGGAAGATCACGTCGAGCAGATCCTCGACGTCGACCGTGCCGGTGATGCGGCCGAGGTTGCGCAAGGCCAGACGGAGATCTTCGGCGCGGAGCTCGGGTAGAGTCGCTCCGAGTCCACGCCGCAAAGACAAAACGGCGTCCTCCAGAGACTGCCGATGCCTGGCGCGGGTCAGAACCGGCGCCTCTATCCGATAGGTCTGTGACACACGCTCGCCGAGCGCCGACAACAGCCCTTCGACGCCCTCGCCGGTCAGAGCGGAAATCGGCAAGGCCTTTCCTGGCGCGCCGCTTTTGTCATGGCCGCCCCCGGGGGGTGCTCGCGACGGTCCGTCGGTGTCAAGCCCGGGGGTGTCCCGGCCATCCATCCCCTTGGTAAGAGCGCTGTCACCGTGGATGCCCGGATCAAGTCCGGGCATGACGTCCTTCCGCGCGGCTTCCGGGGATCGCAACAAATCGACTTTGTTCGCTACCAAAATCGTATCGGGCCCGGGCCAAGCCGCAGCACCCTGCACCTGATCAGGGCACCGTGCATCAAAAACAAACAGCCTGATCTCGGCTTCTTCGGCGCGCTGCAGGGCACGCCGCAGCCCCTCTTGCTCGACCACATCGTCGCTGTCCCTCAGCCCGGCGGTATCGGCGAGGACAACAGGGTAGCCCTGCAGGTCGACCGCGACCTCGACGATGTCCCGCGTGGTGCCGGCGATCGGCGAGGTGATAACCGCGTCGCGCCGAGCTATCTTATTGATAAGACTGGATTTTCCGACATTTGGTGGACCGATGATCGCAACCATGATGCCGTCGCGCAGCCTTTCGCCGCGATGCCCGTCGGCGAGATGCCGCTCGATCTCTCCGGCCAGGCCCTCGGTCTCTCCGAGGATTCGATCCTCGATCTCGGGCGGCAGATCCTCGTCGGGAAAATCGATGGCCGCTTCGAGATGGGCGAGAGTGCGGGTCAGGCGCTGGCGCCAGCCGTGGTAGAGGGCGCCGAGTTCGCCGTCGAGCTGGCGAAGCGCCTGGCGTCGCTGCGCCTCGGTCTCGGCCGCCGCGAGATCGGCGATGGCTTCGGCCTGCAATAGATCGAGCTTGCCGTTGAGAAAGGCGCGGCGGGTGAACTCGCCGGGCTCGGCGAGCCGCAGCCCGAGATGGCGCAACACCTCCATGATGGCGGAGAGCACGGCGCGACTGCCGTGCACATGAAACTCGGCGACATCCTCGCCGGTGGCGCTACGCGGCGCCGGAAACCACAGCACCAGCCCGTCATCGAGCCGCTCGCCGGTCGCAGGGTCGACTAGATAAGCTCGCCGCGCCGAGCGCGGCGGCGGCAGCTTACCCGCCAGCAGTGAGACAGCGTGCCCGGTTTCAGGCCCGCTAATGCGAAGGATGGCAACCGCGGCGCGGCCCGCCGCCGTCGCCGGAGCGAAAATTGTGTCTGACGGAGCCGCCCGGGACCTCAGTGCTTCGGCGGCAGCTGTTCGGGCTGCAGCATCAGCCGATGTACCCGGCCGCCTTCGACCAGATGCGTCTGCAGGATCTCGTCGATGTCGTCCTGGGATTCGTACCGGTACCACACGCCCTCGGGATAGATCACCATGTTCGGGCCAAACTCGCAGCGGTCGAGACAGCCCGCGGCATTCCAGCGGATGCTCTCGATGCCCAGCTGCCGCGCCTTCTCGCGCGCATAGCCGCGCAGCTTCTCGACACCCCCGCCCCCCGCAGCGCGGGCAGTGCAACAGCCGCGGGGATGGCCCTCCGGCCGCACATTCGTGCACATGAAGATGTGCCGCGCGTAAAAAAGCCGGGGATCGGTGGGGGAATCTGCCATTTTCTTTTCTCCGTTCCGGTGCTGCACGGCGGAGCAGATGATGCCGACCGCCGTTTTCTGGAGTAGACTGCAACCCTAACCTGTCGCGGCGCCGCGGGCAATGCGCGCACCGCCCGGCACACCCGACAAATCCGCACGGCAGGAAGCGAAATGGACCATAACCGCCTCGGCGAGGAGACGAGC
>DASQCY010000774.1:0-4146 GCA_035634495.1 Allostellaceae bacterium | reverse complement strand
CGGTCGAGACAAATTCGCCCGGACCCTTGACCGAGACCTGCAACTGCTCGACCTCCCCGAAGTCGCGGATCAAGCCGCGCGCCGCCTTTAGCGCGGCATTCGCCATCACGTTCAATATCGCCGAGCGCATGACCACGACTGGGGATCCTCGTGCTCCGGGGAATCACTCCTTGGCCCGCTCGACGTAGCTTCCGTCGACAGTGCTGATGACGATGCGCGTGCCTGGACCGATATGCGGCGGGATCATCACACGGCGGCCGTTTTCGAGCTTGCCCGGCTTGTAGGAGGACGACGCGGTCTGCCCGCGCACCACTGGATCGGCCTCGACAACCGTCATCACCACGCTGGGCGGCAGTTCGACCGAGAGTGCGACACCTTCATGGAGCATGACGGTGCAGACCATGCCGTCGCGCAGAAAATCGGCGGGATCGCCGATCGTCTCGCGCGGGATCGCGATCTGCTCGTAGGTGTCGTTGTCCATGAAGGTAGCCTGGCCGTTCTCCATGAATAGAAACTGCATTTCCTTTTCGTCGAGACGGACGCGCTCGACAGTCTCCTGGGTGCGAAAACGCTCGTTGAGCTTCGAGCCGCCGCGCAGGTCACGCAACTCAACCTGAGCAAAGGCGCCGCCCTTGCCGGGCTGGACCAGCTCGCGCTTCAGCACGAGCCATAGCTTGCTCTGGTATTCGAGGACGTTGCCCGGCTTGATGTCGATGGCGTTGATCTTCATGGAAAGGCGTCCCGGCGAGAGGGCTGGATAGAAACTAACATAGGTCGGCGGATCGGCAACAACGAGAGCAGGACGATGCAGGAGTGGTGGCGGCCCAATAGCTTTGCGGCACGGCGCGTGCGGCTCGACCAGCGCGGGCGGATCCTCGGTGCCGTCCGCAGCTTTTTCGCCGCATACGGCTATGTCGAGGTCGACACCCCGGCCTTGCAGGTGAGCCCGGGGCTCGAGCCGCATCTCCGGGCGTTTAAGACGCTGCTTCACGACCCGCACGACCGAGCAGCGGGGCGTTATCTGCACACTTCGCCCGAATTCGCGATGAAGAAGCTCTTGGTCGCCGGGATGCCGCGCATCTGGCAGCTCGTCCATGTCTTCCGAGACGGCGAGCGCAGCGTCACCCACCACCCGGAGTTCGCGATGCTCGAATGGTACCGGGTCGGCGCCACCTACCGCGATCTGATGGACGAATGCTCGGCAATGCTCGGCACCTGCCAGCACGCGGTGGGTGCGGAGGCATTCACCTGGCGCGGGCATACTGCCGACGCGCGGCGGCCGTGGCAGCGGCTGAGCGTTGCGGAGGCGTTCGAGAAATTCTGCGGCATCGATCTGCTGGCGACGGCACCCGACCCGCTCGCGCCCGATGTCGAGCGCCTCGCCGCCGCAGCGCGCCATCTCGAGGTAGCACCTCATCCAGGAGACGATTGGGAAGCGTTTTTTTTCCGCATCTTTCTCGAGCGGATCGAGCCCTTCCTAGGCATCGGCACGCCGACGATCCTTTACAATTATCCGCTGTCGATGGCGGCACTGTCGCGCCGCAGCGCTGCCGACCCGCGCCTCGCCGAGCGCTTCGAGGTCTATGTGTGCGGGATCGAGCTCGCCAACGCCTTTGGCGAGCTGACCGACGCCGCCGAGCAGCGCCGCCGGTTCGTCGCCGACCAGGCAAAGAAACAGGCGCTCTACGGCGAGACCTACCCGATCGACGAGGATTTCCTCGCCGCCCTCGACTGCGGCCTTCCCGAATGTGCCGGCATCGCGCTCGGCTTTGATCGTCTGGTGATGCTCTTGACAGGTGCGGAGGACATCGAAGATGTGCTGTGGGCGCCGGTCCGCTGAAAACTGCGAAAAGCAGTCTGACTCGGGGAAAACACCTGCGTGGCTGCCGGTTTACCCCCAATATATCAGCCACTTAGCCGTCGAATTCCCTAAATGAGCGAACACGGAATTAAATCGGGCGAACAGAGAATTAATTCGGCCAACCAAAGCAGTATCAGGGAACGGAAGGCCGGGTCGAATTCCCTGATGGGAAATCGGATCCTTGCCCCGTATTTTGTGGTATGGATGTCATCGGGTTTCAATATTTAGCGGATTAGTGCCAAGCCAACGGCCGGCATTGACACGACGACCCCCTCCTCTAGGGTGAGGTGGAGAGCCATCAACGACTAACAGGAGGCACCCGTGAAAGCGAGCGAGCTGAGAGAGCTGCAGGCGCCGCTTAAGGAGCGCTACCGCGCCGTGCCCGAAGCAGCTCTCGTGAGGTTGCGGGCGCAGGGCCGTCTTGGCGTCGAGGGCTTGACCTGCAAGGTCGAGACCGGCCGCGCGCTGGTCGAGGCGGGGCTGCATCCTGCAACCGGCGGCGACGGGCTCAGCGCGTGCTCGGGCGACATGCTGCTCGAGGCGCTGGTCGCCTGCGCCGGTGTCACCCTGCGGGCGGTCGCGACCGCGCTCGAGATCGAGCTGCATGGCGGCACGGTCAGCGCCGAGGGCGACCTCGATTTTCGCGGCACGCTCGGCGTCAGCCGAGAGGCGCCGGTCGGCTTCCGCGACATTCGCTTGCGCTTCGATCTCGACACCGACGCGCCGGCCGACAAACTCGACAGCCTGATCAAGCTCACCGAGCGCTATTGCGTCGTCTATCAGACCCTGAAGACGCCGGCCAAGCTCGCCGTGTCGGTGCGGACGGCGCGGTAGCCTCGCCGCGGCAACGGTGGACAGACCACAGAAACCGCGGCCAATCGAGTGGTCGATCAAAGCCAGGAGTGCCGAGGTCTACGCCGGCTTTTTGCTGCCTTATCTCCGACCCGGCATGACGGTCCTCGATTGCGGCTGCGGCGAGGCGACAATCACGCTCGGCTTGGCCGAGATCGTGCACACCGGTTGGGTTGCCGCTGTCGATCTTGATAAGAACAGCTTTGCCGCGGCGCGCCGCCACGCTCTCTCGATCGGTCGGCGCAATCTTGCCTTGACTGTGGCCGACGGCCGACAGCTGCCGTTTCATAACGCGGCGTTCGAAGCCGTGCTCTGCCACTCCGTACTCGAGGTGGTTGACGATCCAGCGCGGGCGGTCGCCGAGCTGCGGCGCGTCACCAAGTCCGGGGGCGTGGTTGGCGCGGCGTCCGTCGAATATGGCGGCATCATCATCGGCGGCGAGAAAACCGCCGGACCGCGCCGCTTTTACGATATCCGCCAACGGCTGTGGCGCGCCGAGCGGATCGCCGAACCCAATATGGGCCGTCATCTGCGCGGACTGTTTGAGGAGGCGGGTTTTGCCCGTGTCGAAGCTTTCGCCACTTACATCAGCTATGGGACCCCGGATCTGGTGATGGCCTTAGCCCGCGACCGGGCCGCAGAATGTCGTGATCCGGAGATGCGTATCGCCGTGCCACGCCATGGGATCGCGTCGCTCGAGGAGCTGAACGAGCTGGCGGCGACGTGGGAAGAATGGGGTGCGGACTCCGGGGCATTCTTCGCCTTCCCGTGGTGTCGCGTGCTGGCGTGGCGATAGCTAACTCTTGGCGCGGTACTCAGACGCTGCGCGGCGGGAGATGGTATTTAGCGCGCTGGGCGTCGGTCAGTTGACGGGGAAGGCTGGCGCGCGCTTCCTCGATCAGAGCGTGTTCGCTCGTGAAAACGCGCCACACCCGGAGGCTGCCGTCACCGCTCGCCCCGACAACACGCGTTCCGTCTGGGCTGAATGACGCGGCGAATACCCGGCCCACGTGCTCAGTGAGGATCAGCGGCTCACCGATGCCGTCGGCGTGCCACAGCAGTACGGTACCGTCCCGGCCCGCGCTGACAACCCGCGTCCCGTCCGGGCTGAACGACGCGGTCAACACCGAACCCTCGTGACCGGGGAGGATCAACGGCTCACCGCTGCCGTCGGTACGCCAGAGCCGCACCATGCCGTCCCAGCCGGTGCTGACCACCCGCGTCCCGTCCGGACTGAACGACACGGATGACACCCCACCCAGGTGTCTGCCGAAGATAAGCGGCTCGCCGACTCCGTCAGCATTCCACAGCCGTACCGTGCTGTCCCGTCCTACGCTGGCCACCCGCGTCCCGTCCGGACTGAACGACGCTGCGAGAACCCAACCGGCGTGGCCGCGGAGGATGAGCGGCTCGCCGGTGCCGTCGGCACGCCA
>DASQCY010000773.1:0-2484 GCA_035634495.1 Allostellaceae bacterium | reverse complement strand
AGCCTAGGGTTGGTTGTCGGTCAGCTCAGCTGCGTGTGTCTGGTGCTGGCGTCGCTTGCTCTGTTTGAGCCGATAACTGTCGCCATTCATTTCGAGGATTTGGACGTGGTGGGTCAGTCGGTCGAGCAGCGCACCGGTCAGCCGCTCGGACCCGAACACGCCGGTCCACTCGTCGAACGGCAGATTGCTGGTGACGATGGTGGAGCCTCGCTCGTAGCGCTGGCTGAAGACCTCAAACAGCAGCTCGGCGCCGGTCGTCGACAGGGGTACATAGCCGAGTTCATCGATGATCAACAGCTTGTAACCGGCCAGCTGGCGCTGCAGGCGTAGCAAACGCTTCTCGTCTCTGGCCTCGATCAGCTCATGGACCAGAGCGGCGGCGGTGATGAAGCCGACCGACAAGCCCTTCTGGCAGGCTGCCAGCCCCAATCCGAGAGCAATGTGAGTCTTCCCCGTGCCGCTGTTGCCGACGGCAATCACGTTTTCTCGGCGAGCGACGTATTCGCAGCGGGCAAGCTCCAGCACCAATGTCTTGTTGAGCGAAGGGATCGCCGCGAACTCGAAACTGTCCAGGCTCTTGACCGTCGGAAACCGCGCCTCCTTGATGCGGCGCTCGACCATCCGCCGTTCTCGGTCGATCAGTTCGAGCTCGGCCAGGCGCAACAGATAACGAGGGTGGTCGACGCCTTCGGCAGCGCATTGCTGGGCGAGCTTGTCGTATTCGCGCAGGAAGCCTGGCAACTTGAGTGCCTTCAGGTGATGGGCGAGCAGCAGCTGAGGCGTGTCGCTCACGACGAGGCGCCAGTAAGAAGGTCGAGATAGGCCTTGGCCGATGTCATCGCCACGGTAGCCCGCGGCAGGTAGGGGTAGACCGTCAGGTCGAGCCGCGGCGGCCGACGCTCGATCCGGCACAGCACCAGATGCTTGACCGCGTCAAAGCCGATCACGCCACGGGCCATGGCCTCTCTGATGCCGGCCAGCACGTCCTCGAGGCGGAACACTTCCAGCAGCCGCAGCACCTGGACGAACTCGCGCTTGCCGCGTTTGGCCATGCGCGCCTCGATCAGGCGCCGCAGCGTGGCGAATTCCTCGGGCAGGTCCCAGCCGACCAGTGGCGCCGCCTGGTCGAGAGCGCCGATCTTGCGTTCGAGCAAAGCCAAGTAATGCAGCGGGTCGAAGACAAAGCCCTCGCGCTCATAGGAGCGCGAATGACGGGCGATCACCTCGGCTCCACAGGAGATCACCACGTCGTGGACATAGCCGCGGATCACAACCTCACGGTGGCCATAGGCGGTCGGCACCGAGTAGTCAGTGCCGCGATAGCGCACCAGCGACTGCGAGCTGACCCGGCCAGCCTTCTTCTCGCAAGCGTCATAGGGTGCTGGCGGCAACCCTTGGAAGACCGCCAGATCCCGCGCCAGGCGCTCGCCGATCGTCTCGTCGTGACCGCGCAGCCGCTCGGCAAGCCGGCGGCGACAACCCTCGAGCAGCTGCTCGTTCAGCGCCGTGAAGCTCGCCGCCCGCGGTACCGGCACCAGCAGGTTTCGGCGGATCCAGCCGACCAGCCCTTCGACCTTGCCTTTGTCATTCCCCTTACCCGGACGACCGAACCGGTCGGCAAACAGGCAATGGGATTGCAGCTCGCTGAACACTCGCGTCCGCTGCCGCGTCCCATCGCCCAGGATACGGGCCACCGCCAGCTTGGTATTGTCGTAGAGGATCGACTTCGGTACGCCGCCGAAGAAGCCGAACGCGGCGTTGTGTCCGTCACAAAACGCTTCGGCGGTCTCTGCCGGATAGGCCTGCACAAAGCAGGCGTCGCTGTGCGGCAGGTCGACCGCAAAGAAGTGGATCTTGCGCTCTACCCCGGCGATCTCCGCCAGTGCCTCACCAAAGTCCGCCTGCGCATGGCCAGGATCGTGCCGCAGTGGTACGAAGACCTCGCGCTGCCGCAGCCGGCACGCCAGCACGTAATCCTTAACAATGGTGATCCCGCCGGCATAGCCGTGCTCGTCGCGAAGCCGCTCGAAGATCCGCTTCGAGGTATGCCGCTGCTTCCTCGGCCGGCCCTCATCCCCTCTCAGGATACCGTCGATGATCCCGGTGAAGGGATCGAGCTTCGGACGCGCCGGGGGTCGCCTCCGCCGGTACCCTGGGGGAACCGAGAACGCCAGCATCTTGGCTACTGTCCGCGGGTCAATGCCAAACTGCCGCGCTGCTTCCCGTCGGCTCAAACCCTCGATCTGTACCGCGTAACGAACCCGCCCATAAAGCTCCACCACCTTCATCCCCCGCCCTCGGCCATTACGCCAAAGGGCTACCTGCTGCCGTAGTTTTACTCCGGCGCAACCGGGCTGTCCGGCCGCTTCAGTGAGGGATTTTTGCTCCGGCGCTTACAACAGGCAGCCTTTTGACCGGATGGTGCGGTGCCGGACGGTCGCAAAGGTGCTTTCAATGGGGTTCGTCGTTCGCAAGTGCTTCCAG
>DASQCY010000772.1:0-7387 GCA_035634495.1 Allostellaceae bacterium | reverse complement strand
GAACATCGCCCAGTCGCTCGGCAGACCGCTCGCCGCGACGCCGAAATTGAGCCTACCCTGGGCCATGTGGTCGAGCATCGCGACCCGGTTAGCCAGCTCGGCCGGGTGGTGATAGGGCAACAGAAACCCGCCCGGGGCGAGGCGGATGCGTCGGGTTTCCATCAGCGCTTGGGCGATCAATAGGTCCGGGGAGGGATGCGGCTCCCAGGGTGCGGTGTGGTGTTCACCAATCCAGGCCTCGACAAAGCCGAGCTCGTCCGCCCAACGCAAGGTCTGCAGATCCCAGCGATGGCCCTCGAGGAGGCCGCGCTCCGGCGGGTGCGAGGGCATGGTGAAAAGGCCGTATTGCATCATCGCTCTCCCGGCTGTCGATTGGCGGCGACGCCATCTTAAGCGACGAACAATGCATTCGCACGCGTTAGCCGGCTCTCGGATGCAGGTGCCAGGATGTATCAGTTTGTAAACGAGTATCCGCTTCGGCCGCCTTTTTTTTGCCGCAAGGCGGGTCTTTTCTCTGCGCCAGTTTGACGCAGCTGCCGTCCGGCGGTAAGCGGTCTAACCAAAATCCGCCTAGAGATCGGAGGTCCATGCATGGCCAAGGTAACCTTGTCTCGACGTCGCACGAAGCGACGGCACCTTCGGGAAAAGGCGACCATCGATTATTTGGTCCGCGCGGTATTCGAGAAGACCAAGGGCACGGTTCACGCCCCATTCACGCTGTCCGGTCTTTCGGTAGAGGAGCAAATTCGCAAGGAATGGCATCCGAGCATGGGAGGTCTCGCGCTCTTTTAAAGATGCCGCCGCGCTAGCAATCACACGCTGCAACAGCTAGAGAGCCGGTTTCATCACCGGCTCTTTTTTTGGCGGAGTACAGCGATGGAGCTCGCCGATCGATCCGGCGCTCGCGCTTTCCAGGCCATGGTAGCGATGCGCGACGGCACGCGGCTCAACACTTTTGTGTTTCTGCCGGAAAGCGGCGGACCACGCTGGCCGGTCATCTTGCATCGCACGCCGTACGGGATTACCGCGTCCGATGCCAACGACAAGACCGATCGCACCAAGGCGTGGTTGCCGAGCGCCGAAGAGCCCTTCCGCGGCTCGATCTTGCGCGGCTGGCGCAACATCGTCGCGCACGGCTATGTCGCGGTCTACCAGGACACCCGCGGCCGCCACGGGTCGGAAGGCGAGGACCGCGTCTACGCCGATGACGCGGCGGACGGCCACGATACTCTCGAATGGATCGCCGCCCAACCCTGGACCAATCAGATGGTGGGTATGTCCGGCTCGTCGGCCGGTGCCACCACCACCTTCGCCGCCGCGTCGACGCGGCACCCGAGCCTTCGCGCGTTTTTTGCCCAAGCCGGCGCTTCCAGCATCTACGACGACGTGGTTTATGAGGGCCAGTCGATCGAGATGGAACGCCTGTGGCTGTGGGTGGCGCGCAACATCCCGGGCCTCTCCCGCTCACATCGCGAAGGGGTGATGCGGCGGTCTGGCGTGAGCGGCGCGGAGCTCGACGCGGCCGCCGCCTCAGCAGCGGCGCGCTACACGCGTCTCGATGCCGCGCGCCACGCCGAGCCGCCGTTCATCGGTTCACCCGACTGGATGCGCCTGCCGTTGACCGATTATCCGGATTTCGCCACCTGGCAGCCGGTTCTCGACGAGATCATTACCCATCCGGCCCCCGACGCGTTCCGCGCGCGGCACAATTTCCGCCGCACGATCGACATCCCCGGGTTTCACGTCACCACCTGGTACGACATCTTCCAGACGAGCGTGCTGGCGGCGTTCAATGACATTCAGGCTCGCACCGGCACCCAGAAGCTGTGGATCGGCCCGAACGAGCACTCGTTTGTTTATGCCAGCAATTTTTGGCCTCGCGATCCCTATTTCGAATGGTTCGACTACTGGCTGAAGGGCACAGCAACCGACATCATGGCCTGGCCGGCGGTGTATTATTCGCCGCGGGCCTGGATCGAGGATCGGGCGGGCTATGTCGGCGACGACTGGCTTCAGGCAGAGCGCTGGCCGCCGCCCGGTGTGCGGCCGCATCGGCTTTACCTCCGCGGCGACGGCAGTCTTGCCACAGACGGTCCCGCCGGCGCACCGCGGAGCTTCGACTATGATCCGCGCCGGCCGGTTCCCACCTTCGGGGGGCGCAACATGCTGATCGATGCCGGACCGCGCGACCAGGGGCCCCTTCACTCATTGCCCGATTACGGACTGATCTACCGCAGTGCGGCGTTGCAAGAGAACCTGACCATTGCCGGCTCCGTTCACGCGACCCTGCACATCCAATCGAACTGCCCGGATACCGATTTCGTCGCGAAGCTGATCGAGCTGATGCCGGACGGTCGAGCGATGATGCTGATGGACGGGGTGGTTCGCGCCATGTTCTGCGACCCGTCGGGCGAGCCTCGGCCGCTGGTCCCTGGTCGGGTCGAGAGGCTGACTATCGACCTCGGCCACATCCACCACACATTCGTCGCGGGCAGCGGGATCGAGGTCGATGTGACCAGCAGCAACTTCCCCCGGCGCGCCCGCAATACCAACAGCGGCAACCCGATACTGGCTCGCGACGCTGACGCCGATATCCGCGTCGCTACCAACACGGTCCACCATGCCGCGGGTACGCCGTCTTTTATCGAGCTTCCGGTGCTGACGCACGGATGACCCCCGGACCGCAGATCCGCGTCGGGGTTGGCGGGTGGGTCTATCCGCCGTGGCGCGGCGTTTTCTATCCTGCAGGCCTGCCGCAAGCGCGTGAGCTCGGCTACGCGAGCCGCCAACTCACCACGATCGAGATCAACGGCACCTTCTACGGCCCCCAAAAGCCGGCGAGCTTCCGCCGCTGGCACGACGAGACACCGGAAGACTTTGTCTTCTCGCTTAAGGGTCCGCGCTTTGCGACCCATCGCCCCGATCTCGCCGGCGCCGGTCCCACGATCGATCGGTTCTTGACGAGCGGGATTCTCGAATTGCGCGACAAGCTCGGACCGATCCTCTGGCAATTCCCCCCGAACACGCGTGTCGACGAAGGCGCCCTTGCAGCCTTCATCGAGCTTTTGCCCGACCGCATTGACGGCCGCGCGCTGCGGCAAGTCTTGGAGCTTCGCCACTCGAAACTTTCGCCCGACCGGATCGTCGACCTGTTGCGGCGGCGCGGGGTGGCCCTCGTCGTCGACGACAACCACGCTGACTTCGAGATAACCGCTAATTTCATTTACGCCCACCTGCGACGCTGCGCCCTTGAGGAGCCGACCGGTTACCAGCCGCATGTGCTCGACGCCTGGGCACAGCGTTTGCGGGAACGATCGTCGCGAGCGGGGTGCGATTGCTTTGTCTATTTCATCAGCGGTGCCAAGGTTCGCGCTCCCGCCGCGGCTCAGGCTCTCCTTCAACGGCTGACCCTGGCGGCGTAAAGAGACGCCGCGCCGCGAAACCCCCACATCAGGCCGCGATGGACGAGAAAAGCAACTACCCGGACCGGACGAATACTAATGGACCGCTCCGGATCGCCGTCATCGGCGGTGGCATCGGCGGTCTCACCGCCGCACTATCGCTTCACCAAGCCGGCTTCGGGGTTGACGTCTACGAGCAGGCGCCGGAACTCACCCAAATCGGCGGCGGCATCAACATGGGCCCGAATGCGGTGCGCATCTTGCGCCGGCTGGGCCTCACCGCAGGGCTCGATCGCGAGGGGGTCCGCCCGTCTTTCACACACCAGCGACGCTGGCAGGACGGGCGCACCCTGCAGCGGGCGCCGCTCAACCCGCTGTGCGAAAAGCTCTACGGCGCGCCGCACGTGACCCTGCACCGCGCCGACCTGCTGGACGTGATTGCATCGGGCTTCCCGGCCGAGCGCATTCATCTCGGCCACCGTTTGACGGGCTTTGCCGACCACGGCGAGACCACCGAGGCATGGTTCGAGAACGGTGCTCGTATCGCGATAGACATCCTGGTCGGCGCCGACGGCATTCATTCGGCGGTGCGAGCCTCTCTGTTCGGCGAGGAGGCCCCGGTCTTTGCCGGCTGCGTCGCCTATCGCGGACTGGTGCCGGCCGAACGCATCGCCGATCTCGGGCTCGAGATCGGCTCGCAGTCGTGGGTCGGGCCCGGCGCGCACTTTGTGCACTACTTCGTCTCGCGCGGGCGCCTGTTGAATTTCGTTGGCTGGACCGAGCACGATGAATGGAACCGCGAGGACTGGACCGATCGCGCCACGGTGGCGCGCGCGCTCGCTGCCTTCGAGGGCTGGCATCCGCAAGTCCGGCGGATCATCGCAGCAGCCGATACTTGCTTCATCTGGGCCTTGTTCGATCGTGATCCCTTGCCACGCTGGTCGGTCGGCCGCACGACGTTACTGGGAGACGCCTGCCACCCGATGTATCCGTTTATGGGGCAGGGTGCGGCGCAAGCGATCGAGGACGGTGCCACCCTCGCGGCCTGCCTCGTTGCCGCCGGCAACGCCGATCCGGCCGTGACGTTGCGGCACTACGAGCAGCTGCGCCTGCCGCGCGTCACTCGGCTCCAGGACATGTCGCGTGCCAACAAGACGCGGTTCCACATGCGTGACGGTCCTGCCCAAGAAGCGCGCGACGCCGAGTGGAGCAGGGCCGCCGACCGTTCGCCCGACGCCTTGCGCTGGCTCTATGCATACGACGCCGGCCTAGTCCAGCCGCCGGCGTGAGCACGAAATACAACGAAAATCGCGCTTTTGCTCCAAAACGGCCCCAATGGCATAGCAAAATAGGCCAGCATTTCAAGTGCTTAGATCGCAGATTCGTTACGCTGCGGATCAATGGAATTTTCTACGCCGATCAACGAATTTCGCGCCGCTAACAATCGAATAACAATGGAAATTTAGCAGACGCGAAAAGCTGTCGAAAACGCGGCTTCGCCGCCACCGGCAGGTCGAGCCGGTGGCAGCGCAGCCGGGAGGCAAATTCGGGAGCTACTCCGGCTTCAGGCAATAGGTGGCCAACTTGTTGCCGTCGAGATCGCGGACATAGGCGCCGTAGGCATGGGGATGCCAGCTGCGCGGTCCGACCGCACCCTCGTCCTTGCCGCCGGCGGCAAGAGCCGCCTTGTGAAAGGCGGCGACCGCCGCCCGGTTGGGTGCGACAAAGCTGATCGTCCCGCCATTGGCGAAGGTCGCGGGCTGGCCGTTGGCCGGCTTCAGCACGAAGAATTCCGCGGCCGATTCACCCCAGATCGAGCCGTTATCACCGAGATCATTGAGGCGCTTGTAGCCGAGCGGGGCGAGCACGGCGTCATAGAACGCGCGCGCCTTTGCGAGGTCGTTTGTGCCGACTGTGACATGGGTAAATATTGACATCGCTTCCTCCTTCAGTGGCTCTTCGCCGCTTGCCAGCGCGCCAGCGAATCGTGCGGCCTCGATATCGCGGGATCCATGATTTCCTGGTGGACCCCGGTGCTGGCGGTCAATTCGATGACATAGCCGTTCGGATCGCGGAAATAGATCGAGCGGACAAAGCCGTGATCGACCGGCCCGCGGACTTCGCGGCCCTCGGCCTTCCCCTTCTGCAGCATGCTGTCGAAAATATCGGGCTCGACCCCGAGCGCGATGTGCAGATCGAGCGCGTTCTGCTCTTTGAAATCGAAGGGCTTGCCGGGCACTTCGAAAAACGCGAGGCAGGAGCCGTCGTCCATCTCGAAGAAGGTATGAAGCCCGCGGCCCTCATCGATCTCGAACGCGCTAACCAGGCGCAAACCGAGGAAATCCTCGTAGAAGACCCGCGTCTCCTCCGAATCCCGGCAGCGATACGCATTATGGTGCAGACCTTTGATCATGTGAGCCTCCGCTACTGTTCTCGGGCGTCAGGATAGCGCAGAACGTGGGCGACCGCATCTGCCGATCACGCGGCGCCGGGCGGCGGGTCGAACGCCTTCACCCTTGGCAGCGGCCCCTCGAAGCGCTCGATCTCGATCAGACAGAGTTGGCCGGTGCAGCCTTGCGCGAGACGCGAGGTGCCGGCATCGCGCGTCAATACGTTCGGGTTGCCGTGCACGCAGAGCGGCTTCTCCGCGGTGGGATCGGCTGGATCGTACCAAGCCCCGGTCGACAGCTGGACGACACCCGGGCGCAACGCCTCGCTCAGCACCGCGCCGGCGAGACAAGCCCCGCGGTCATTGTAAAGCCGCACGATGTCGCCATCCGAAATACCGCGCGCCGCGGCATCCTGCGGATGAATCCGGACCGGCTCGCGTCCCTTGATCTTCGAAGCGAGGCTCGTCGCGCCAAAATCGAGCTGGCTGTGCAATCGGGTCGCAGGCTGGTTGGCGACGAGCTGAAGCGGGAAGCGCGCCATGGTCGGTGAACCTGCGCCTTCGCTCGGAGCCAGCCACATCGGATGTCCGGGGCAATCTTCGTAGCCGAAGGACGCGATCGTCGCGGAAGCGATCTCGATCTTCCCGCTGGGCGTCGGCAACGTTGCGGCCTCGGGGTTCCGGCGAAAGGCCCGGAGGATGCCGCCTTCCCAGGGCAGGGTCGGCAACATCAGCTCCCCCATCTCCCAGAACCGGTCGAAATCCGGTGCTTCGACACCGCGCGCCGAGAGCACGCGACGCGTCGACTCGTAAAGTAATCGCAGCCACTCCCGCGCCGAGCGGCCCTCAGTAAATTGTTCGACGAGGCCGAGCCGCTCCGCCAGCCCGGCGAAGATGTCGTAATCGTCGCGCGCCTCGCCGTGGGGCGCCACCGCCCGGTGCATCGCAACCAGCAGCGGATCGCCGGCGGCGGCGCCGATATCCTCGCGCTCCAACGTGATCGTCGCCGGCAATACGACGTCGGCATGCCGTGCGCTCGCGGTCCAGGCCGAATCGTGGACGATGACCGTATCGGGGCGCGCGAAGGCGCGGCGCAACCGGTTCAGGTCCTGATGGTGGTGGAACGGATTGCCGCCGGCCCAATAGACCAGCCTTATGTCGGGATAGGCGAGCCGCTGACCGTTGTAGTCGAAGGGTTCTCCCGGGTGCAGCAGCATATCGGCGAGGCGCGCCACCGGGATGAAATCGCTGATGCTGTTGCGGCCTTGCGGAAGGGTAGGGACCGGCACCGCCACGGCCGGCTTCCCGGTATTCGAGGTAGATCCCAAGGCATAGGCGAAGCCGCCGCCCGGCAGCCCGATCTCGCCGAGCAATGCCGCCAGGACCACGCCCATCCAAACCGGCTGCTCGCCGTGCTCGGCGCGCTGCAAAGATTGCGAGCAGGTAACCAATGTGGGCCGTCCCGATGCGCGCCGCGCGAGCGCAATGATCTCGTCGGCCGGGAGGCCACAGACCGCCGCGGCCCAGACCGCGTCTTTCGGCTGGCCGTCGCGGCGGCCCAGGAGATAATCCTCGAACACCTCGTAGCCGACGCAGA
>DASQCY010000771.1:0-6451 GCA_035634495.1 Allostellaceae bacterium | reverse complement strand
GGCAGGTAATCCTCGGCCCCGGCCTCGATGCAGCGGACCGTGCTGTCGAGCTCGTCGAGGGCCGAGATCATGATGACCGGAATGTGCCGCGTGCCCGCCTCGGCTTTGAGCCGGCACAATACCTCGAAGCCGCTCATCCCCGGCATCATCAGATCGAGCAGCACGAGATCGAAGTTCGCAGCAGCGGTCAGCGCGAGCGCCGCTGCCCCGTTCTCGGCGGCCGTCACGCAATACCCTTCACGTACCAGTCGGCGCGACAGTAGGTCGCGGTTCGAGGCATTGTCGTCGACGACGAGGATGCGGCTCGACCCGGCCCTCGGATCGGGAACATCGCCGTCGCCGAGAGGCCTTATTGTCTGCAGCATATCGCCGACCATGGCGATCGGCGGCGCCGCAGCGGCTTCGACGATGCGGTCGATCTCCCCGAGCAGGCGATCGGCGAGGTCGAGCACCTTGCCAAGATCGATCAGCAACGCATCCTGCCCGGCGTCGCGCGCCTCCTCGACGAGCAGTTCGCCATAGCCCTTGATTGCATTCAGCGGCGTCCGCAGCTCGTGGCGAAGCCGGGCGGTCTCGCCTTCGCCGCCTTGCGAGGAGGCGACGGTCTGTGCAATCAGCGTGGAAAGCTGCACTCCTGCCTCCCGCATCCGCTCGAGGTCCGAGACGAACTCTGCCAGATCGTGCCGGCGCGCATCTTCGATCAGAATGTCGACGAAGCCGATAATCGCCGCGACGGAGGCACCGAACTCTTGCCGCAGGAAGGCGGCGATAGCGTGCTCCAGCCGCCCGCTCACGACCGCTCGCCGGTGCGGGCGAGAAGCGCCTCGATCTTCTGCAACAGCCGAGGCAATTCGACCGGCTTTGTGTCGTAGTCGTCGCAACCCGCGTCGATGACCTTTTCACGGTCGCCCGCCATCGCATGCGCGGTCAGCCCGATGACCGGGATCGCCCGAGTCAGGGGTTCGGCCTTGAGCCGGCGCGTCGCCTCCCACCCGTCGACGACAGGCAGGCTCATATCCATCAGCACGAGGTCCGGGTTCTCGGCTTTCGCTGTGGCGACGCCCTCGGCACCGTCGACCGCCATGACGATCTGATAGCCGCGGCGGATGAGCCGGCGCGACAGCATGTCCCGGTTCATCTCGTTGTCCTCGACGATCAGGATCTTGGCCATCAGTTCACCACATCAGCCGGCCGCGGCGACTTCCGCCGCCTTCGGCAAGCGCACCAATATCCGCCGCAGCACCTGGGCGAGATCGTCCGCACCCTTGGCGATGACCTCGCGCGTCCGCCCCGCCAACAGCTCGCGCTCGGCCACCCCTAGCGGCATCGCCGTCAGGATCACGATCGGGATCTCGCGCCACTCGGCGTGCTTGGCCATTTCTTCGAGAAAGGCAAAGCCATTCATGCCCGGCATCACGAGATCGAGCAGGATCATCGCCGGACGCGGGTTCTGCGACAGCCAGCGGAGGGCGCTGGCGCCGTCATCGGCCTCGGCGACTTCCCAGCCGAGCCTGTCGAGGTGCCGCCTCGCGAGCCCGCGGCTGTCGTCCTCGTCGTCGATGACGAGGACGACACCGCTGCCATAGACATGTTGCCGGATCGCCGCCGCAAGCCGCGCGCGGTCGACTGGCTTGGTCAGGAACTCGGCCGCGCCGAGCGAGACGGCGATGCCACGATCCTCGAGCACGGTGACGATGACGACTGGGATCGCGGCAAGTTCGGGGTCGGATTTGAGCGCGGTCAGCACTGCCCAGCCGTCCATGCGCGGCATCAGCACGTCGAGCGTGACGATATCGGGGTGCCACTCGCGGGCCAGCGCGAGGGCGGCTTCGCCGTCGGTCGCCTCGATCACGCGGTAGCCCTCGCGGCGCACGGTCGCGGCGAGAAGGTCACGGGCGTTGGAATCGTCGTCGACGACCATCACCAGGGCAGCATGCTCGGCGCCCTCGGGGATCATGGCCGCAGCGACGACGGCGTGGCCGCGATCGGGCAGTGTGATTGTGAAGGTCGAGCCCTGCTCGGGGGTGCTCTCGACGGCGATCCTGCCGCCGAGCATCTCGCAGAAATGCTTGGTGATCGCGAGGCCGAGGCCGGTGCCGCCATACTGCCTCGTCGTCGACGCATCGGCCTGGCTGAAGGCCTGGAACAGTCGGCTCTGCTGCTCTTCGGTCATGCCGATGCCGGTATCGCTGACGATAAACGAGATCTCACCGGCGGCGGGGCTAACCTCGAGCTTGATCCGGCCCTCATGGGTAAACTTACCGGCGTTGCTCAACAGGTTGAGGAGGCTCTGCTTGAGCTTGGTCCGGTCGGTGTAGAGTGTGCCGAGGGTACCCGGACAGACGATTTCGAGCCGGTTCGCATTCGCGGCCGCTAATGGCTCGACGATCGAGCGCACCTCCTCGACCAGACCCGCGAGATCGACCTCTTCGAGATAGAGGTCCATCTTGCCCGCCTCGATCTTCGACAGATCGAGGATGTCGTTGATCAGGCCCAGCAGATGCCGTCCGGCGTCGCGGATCTTGGCGAGGTCAGGCAGAAACTCCTCCTGCCCCTCGTCCTGTGCGGTCTCGTGCAGCATCTCGCTGTAGCCGATGATCGCGTTGAGCGGCGTCCTGAGTTCGTGGCTCATGCTGGCGAGAAAGGCCGACTTGTGCTCGCTCGCCGCCTCGAGCTGCCGGTAGAGCTCGCCGAGCTGCTCGGAGGTTTGGTTGACGTGGGCGGCCAAGGCACCCAGCTCGTCGCGATTGCCGACCTTGACACGCTGGGTGAAATCACCCGAAGCAATCTCGGCGAGCCTCGCGTCAATTTCGCGGATCGGCCCGATCAGCGACCACGAAATTGTGCGGCCGAGGATGAGCGCCAGGGCGATGGCGCCGAGCACGAAAGCAACGACGATCATCTGCGACGTGCGGTAGGCCTCGCCGCTAGCCTCGATCCCGGCCACGACATCCGCTTCGGCCTTGTTCACCAGCTCGTTGGTCAACCGCTCGAGCCGGTTGGCGAGCGGCCGCGCCTCCTTGAGCTGCGCTTCGCGTGCTTCCTCGACGTGCCCGCCGCGGATCAGCTCGACGACCCGGGTCACGACGGTGATGAACCGGTCGTATTCCTCACGGACCTTACCGAGCAATTTGATCTCGTCCTTGGCAACGAATTGCAGCCGCTCGAGGTCGTAGCCGAACTGGTTCAGCTGGCGCAGCGCGCTGTCCAAGGTGCGCTCGTCCGAGACCAGCAATGCCGAAGAGATGCTGTAGAGCTGGCTCGTCGTGTCGTGCTGGACTTGGCGGTAGGCCGCGATCTTGCGTTCGCTCCGGATCAGGTCTTCAGTGCGCTGGTTGACGGCGCTCAACTCGTAGAGCCCGATAGCCCCGAGCGCGATCAGCAACGCGACTATCGCGAGAAACGCGATCAACAGCTTAGTCTGGACGCGCACCGGCAGACGCGCGACCGGACCGACAAGCAGGTTGTTGAGCGATCTCATTCCTTGTCTACGAGGCTCATCAGGTCCCGCCGGAACTCCTCGGGATCAAAGCGCGCGCCGAGATACTGGACGCGGATCTGCCCGTCGGCATCGACGAGCGTGGTCAGCTGCGTGTGATCGACCGAGCCGTCCTCCTTTTTCGCGAAGAATACCCCATAACGCCGGGTGACGTCACGGACGGCCTCGGGAGAGCCGGTCAGAAAGACCCATCCGGGCTTGGCGCCCCAGAACTGGGCGTAGTCCTTGAGCACCTCGGGGGTGTCGTGCTCCGGGTCGAGACTGATCGAGACAAAAGCGATCTTGGCGCCGAACTCCGCCCCCAGTTCGTCCTGTACGTCGACCATCTTCTGCGTCAAGAGCGGGCAGACGTCCGGGCAGGCGGTATAGATGAACGTCACCGCGACGGCCTTGCCGCGCAAGTCCGCAAGCGCCACCGGCTTGCCGTCCTGCGAGGTCAGGGTAAAGGGCGGCGCCGGCCCGATGACCGGCAGTTGCATTTCACCGCCGGCCTCGCGCGCCGCCAGCCATGTCGGCAACGCGAGCAGCGCGAGCGCGAGCAGGCATCTAACCGGCATCATCAGCCGAGCCGATGCCGATTTTGCCGGGATTCTCGGTGGGAAAAGCGAGTGCACGACACCCCTCTCCACCCCTGTTATCGGCAGATAACAGGCGAGATTTTTATTTTTGAACCCCAAAAACGGCCCCTTTTAGTGAATAAACCAAACGATATCAGAACTTTAGACGGTGTCACTCTGACCATCGAACAGGGGCGAAAAGCGCTGATAACAGGGCCTCGAAAGCGGATATCAGGGCAATAACAGGGGGATCGCAGGCGGTCCGAAATCCACCGTGAATCGCCCCATGATCTGGCCCTGAGCCGCCTCGATACGATGCCGCATCGCCGTCCCTCCATCGCGCCGCAACATATCAATAATACTCCCTGTTTGTGGCGGTTTGGCGGGAATCCGCGGCCCTCGTGAGCAGCCTGGTGAATTCCCCTCTCCACCCTGGCAGGCCCTGGAGGGTGCGCGGCCGACGGATCAGGCCGACCGAGGAAGCGCCAATTTGTGCCCCTGTCAGGCCGCGCCGCCGAGTAACGGAACGCTGAGGGCACGACCGGCGGCATGTAATTCTTCGTCGAGCGTGGCGAGCGGTAGCGAACGGCGATGCGCAAGCTCCAGATAGGCCGCATCATAGAGCGTCAGGCGGAAGCGGTCGGCGAGCTGCAGGGTCGTCGTCCAAGCATGCGCGTCGGTGTGCAGGTCGGTCGTGATGTCAAGCAGTGCAAGATCGGCGAGGGCCGCGTTGCGGAACGCCACATCGATGCGACCCCGGCGAACGGCGGCGGTCAGGCTGTTGGCGACTTCAGGACGCCAGAGCGCGGGCACGAACGCGCCGTTTTCTGCGACCATCTCGAAAATCCCACGCACTGCATCGTTGGTCTCCTCTGCATAGATCCAGGCGAGAGCGGCCGAGCTGTCGAGCACCAGGCTCACGGCCGGCCTTCATCCCGCAAGGACTTCCATTCGGCCCACTCGAAGGTCCCGAGCTTGAGCTTCTCGGCGCGCTCGCGGATGCGTCTTATGGCGGCCCGTGCCTGATCACGGTCAAAGGTTTGCTTTGGCGGCACGAGGCGCGCCACCTGCTTGCCGTGCCGCGTAATCACGATCTCCTCGCCGCGCTCGACCAGGTCTAGCAACTGGCCGAGTTTGTTTTTGGCCTCGAAGGCGCCGACCTCCCGCACCGTCTTCCCCTCTAGATTAAGCTAGCTTAATCTAGCTTGAGCTATGTCCGCATCAAGTGGCATGCCTTGGTTTAGGCCTTCAGCTCGCGTTTGAGCTGGTCGAAGAACCGGAAGTCGGTGCCCTCGGCGAGGACCTTCTGCGGGCTCGATTTGACAAAGCCGAGATCGTGCAGCCGCAGTGCGTAAAACCGCACGCTGTCCTCGGCGCCGTAGTCCCGCCAGCCGCCGTAGGGGTTCTCGTTCAAGGTCTCCAGCGCATACTCGTAGCGATCCGTAAACCCGCCCTCGACGAGCGTCCGCGCCGCCTGCTCGGGAGCCCTCGCACACAAATCGGCGGCCTTGAGGAAGGCCCGGATCACCCGCTTGGTCGCAGCCGGATGCCGCCGGACATAGTCGCGCGTCCCCGCCAGCATGCAGCAGAAATATTCCGACCAGGGCCGGTCCACTGCGGTCCTCAGGATCACATGGCCCACCTTGCGCGCATGCAATATCTGCGGCTCTGGCGGAAGCCCGAGATAGGCGTCGAGCCTGCCCTCGGCGAAAAGTTCCAACGGCTGCAGCGCGGCGTCGTTGACGAAGGTCAGGTCTTTCTTCGGGTCGAGCCCGACATAGGCGACCATGGCGGAGATCAAATCGAGCCCGCCGTAGAGGCCGACGCTCTTGCCTTTCAGATCGGCGATGCCGCGGATGCCTTCGCGGGCGAACAACTCGTAGCAACCGGCATGGACCCCGCCGACGATGGTGATCGCGGCGCCGGCGTCGATCGCCGCGATGTGGCCGGGCACCAGGGCCGCCGCGAAATCGACCTTCCCGCGCCCGAGATCTTCCGAGAGCGCCTCAGGCGTGGTCTCCACATAGCGGATATCGGTAAACCCTTCGGCCCGCAGCAGCGCCTCGCAGACATACTGCGGCGCGAAGCAGATGATGGGCAGCTTCTCCAGGCGCACGGTCGTGGTCTCCGGCTGCGGCTCGGCCGCTGAGCCCTGGCGAGGCGGCAGCATAGCCGCGGCTCCGGCTGCGGAAAGGGCGGCGAGGAACCGCCGCCGTGTCTGCGTCTGTGACATTTGAAGTCCTCCCTTATTGTCTTCACGCCTTCAGCTCGAGCTTGAGCTCGTTCAGGAAGCGCCAGTCGGTACCGTCGGCGATGATCTTTTGCGGAGTTGATTTGATCAGGCCGACGTCGCGCTGCGTAAAGCATAGAAGCGGATCGTGTCCTCGGCGTCGTA
>DASQCY010000770.1:0-3988 GCA_035634495.1 Allostellaceae bacterium | reverse complement strand
TGCCCTTCTTGGTGATGCCGAAGGCCACATCTTCGTAGACTAAGTCCGGTGTAAAGGCGGCCACCGGTTTTTCCGGATCGGTCGAGTTCCAGCCGTCAATCCAATTCTGTGCGACGGCGGTCTGCCCTCGAGCCCCAGGGTTACAGAAAAGAGCACCGGCGATGCCGATTACAACAAAATACCGATTGTCCTTGTCATCTTTGGCTTCCCCAAATTCCGTGTCGTTGATGTGGCTTCAAATTGCCAAGAGTGAAAGTCGGGCTTGTCGGCAGAATTTCAGGAGACCTTCACGGCCTCCGTCAAAACCGGGGTCAAGCTGAAGAAATAGGCTCCGCGCTCCTCCAGCTCAGCGAATTCGTCGAACCATTCCGCGGCGTCTTCGTCGGTCACGCTCTGGCGGCTCATGACAACGTGCCTGATTGATTGCGCGACCCAGTAGCTGAAGCAGGCGGGATTATAGGAGGTGTTCAGGACCGGGATTGCGGTCTGGCGGAGAGGCTGGAGTCCCGCCCGGCGAAGCCGTGACGCCAGAATAGACGGAAGATTCAAGCATGGCTTATGCGGCTCCCAGGCGGTCAGCACCCGCCGCATCCGCGGCGCATTCTCGGAATGCCACACCGCCGAACTCCAATCCGTCGCCACGACGACGGCCCGCCCGCCCGGCCGGAGCACCCGGTTAATCTGGCTCAGACCGGCGTCGAGATCGGCAAGATACTCGAGGACCTGCACGGCGAAAACGGCATCGAACTCGGTGTCGCCATAGGGCGGAGCCGCAATATCCGCCTCGCGACATTCTACCCAGGCGAACTCGGCGCAGCGCTGCTGCGCCGCTGCGACCTGGTCGGGGCTGATGTCGATGGCGCAGACCCGTCCGGTCGGGCCGACAAATCGCGCGACCTCATACGTGTAATAGCCGCCGCCGCAGCCCACCTCCAACACTCGTTCTCCGGTTCGCAGATTGAGCGCGGAAAGTACTGTACTGCGGCGGGCGATGTTATCGTGCGACTCGGCTGCGGCCTGTTGCAGACGCGCCATTTCGCCGGTGAACGACAGCGTGTTCATGATGCCTCCCTCCCCACCCGCGCGGGCTTCGACCCTTTATACCCCGAAGGTGAAGCGGCTGCCGGTATTCCAGTCGATCAGGCACTCGGGCATTTCGGCGCGCACTCTGGCGATGAAATTGCGCCCGGTACAATGCATCGGGATCACCACATCGGGGGCGAGCCCCTTCAACTCCGCGATTGTGTGCTCGACGTAATCCGGCGGTGCGACGCCCAAATGAAAACCGCCGAGCACAGCATGCAGCTTGTCAATGCCTGAGACCGCCATCGCGGTCCTCACTGCGTTGAGCACGCCGCAATGGCTGCAGGACGAGATGACCACGAGGCCCCGCCCCCGCACGACATAGCAGGTGGCATGCTCATCGGGATGCCGGTCGGGGACAAGTCGCCCGCGCCGCTCCTCCTCGGTAAAATGATCGTTAGGGGTCGGCTCAACCAGAGTGTTCGGCAGCACCCGCTCGAATGATTGGCGCGCAATATTGCCGGTGGTAAATGGCCCGTCCAGGGCATATGCGGCATCGCAGCACACGGTCCCAACCCCCGCCGCCTCGAGTGCAGAACGGTCGAGCGCGCCCCAGGAGACCGGTTGCTCGTCGCGCGCGCCGACCCACTTCTCGCGAAAGGTCTCCTTGCCGCCGGAAAAGAGCCGCAGATCGTCGCGCATGCGATCCCGATAATGGGCGACAAAGCCCGGCAGCCCGCCGAAATGGTCGCGGTGTCCGTGGCTCAGAATAAGCCCGTTGAGCCGCTCAGGCTCGATGCCGAGGAGACCGAAGTTCCGCAGCAGCACCTCGGACGTGTAGCCGAAGTCGAGGAGGTATTGCCTCGTCTCGCCCGCATTGCGGGATTCGAGATGCAGCGACAGACCCCACTCGCCGGCCAAGGTCGAGTTCAGATTGTTGCGTATACGGCCGACATGCTCTATCGCCACCATCGGGTGCGTCGCCTTCGGCATGAATTGGTCGAACACCGAATCGACGACCACCCGCACCGACAGCGATTCGACAACCGGCGCCTTAAACGGTTCGACCGATCTCATCCGAAGCTCCCTCTGATCCAGCGTTCCCGGGTTCTGTGGTTTGTCGCGCCACCGGTATCTTCTTGATCGGTTGGCGCGACGGTCTCCTCATGGGCCTCGCAGAGGCTAGCCGGACCGCAACCTACGTCAAGCACGCTCGGCGGCTAGCACCGCCTAGTCAGCCTGCCTTCACCGCCTCCGTCAGAACCGGCGTCAAGCAGAAGAAATAGGCCCCGCTTTCCTCCAGCCGAGCGAATTCGTAGAGCCACTCCGCGGCGTCGTCGTCTGTCACGCGGTGCCGGCTCACGACGAAAGGTCTGATCGCTTGGGCGACCCAATAGCTGAAGCTGGCGGGATTATAGGAAGTGTTCAGGATCGAGATCACGGTCTGCCGGAGAGGCTGGATCGCCGCCCAGCGTAGCCGCGCCGCCGGGATAGACGGCAGATTTGGGCACGGCGTATGCGGCGCCCATGCGGTCAGTACCCGCTGCATCCGCGGCCATTCTAGGAATGCCACACCGCCGAACTCCAATCCGTCGCCACGATGACAAGCCCCCCGCCCGGCCGCAGCATCCGGTGGATCTGGCGCAGTGCGGCGTCGAGATCGGTTATATATTCGAGGACTTGAACGGCAAAAACGGCATCGAACTCCGCATCGCCGTAAGGCGGCGACGCGATATCCGCGGTGCGGCATTCGACCCAGCCGAACTCGGCGCCTCGCTGTTGTGCTGCCGCGATCTGGTCGGGGCTGATGTCGATCGCGCAGACCCGCCCCGTCGGGCCGACAAATCGGGCGGCCTCATACGTCAAATAGCCGCCGCCGCAACCCACCTCCAACACCCGCTCGCTGGTCCGTAGATTGAGCGCCTCCAGGACCGTACCTCGGCACACGACCAGGTCGTGCGATTCGGCTATGGCCTGCTGCAGGCGCGCCATTTCGCCAGTGAAGGACAGCGTATTCATGCCTTCCTCCTTATGATTGGTTGTTATCATTATAATTGCAAAAACTCATGGCCCACTGAGTGAGACGGCGGCGTGCGCCCGTCAGACGGCCTTATTAATGCTTCCGGGCAATGTAGAAGTTGTTGAAGGGGTCCCCTTCGACCTGCCTGACGGCAACTTCGGTAAACCCGGCTTCCGCCAACAGTTCCAGTGCTTTCTGCTCGCCCCACATCGCTCCCAGTCCCTCGCCATCTTGTGCCAGAGAGACGGTCATGCAATGCATGGTCGAAACCGTATACAAAAATGGGCCCATGGGATGTTCAAGATTCTCCTGCACGTCACTGGAAGCCTTGATGTCCACCATGAGGAATGTGCCGTCCTGCTTCAGTACGGTCGCGACGTTCTTCAGAACCGTCCTCGGCTGCGCTTGATCGTGAATCACATCGAAAGCCGTGGCGAGTTCGTAAGCCCCCCGTTCGTCCAATGTGCCGAGGTCCTGCCTCACAAACTGAACGTTGCGCAATCCGAGAGACGCCGCTTTCGCCCGGGCCTCCTCCAGCGCGCCCTCGCGTAGGTCGTAGCCCGTGAACCGGCTGCGGGGGTAGGCTTGCGCCAGCAAATTCGTCGAGTGACCCTCACCGCAGCCGATGTCGAGTGCATCGATACCTGCGTTCAAGGCTGCCACTACTTCCGGCATGAGCGGGATAACCTTGGTCACCAGCGTGCGCTCGAACGTCTGCTCGTTGACGCCAGCCCACAGCGCCATGAAGTCCTGGAACTGGTCGTAGAACACCCCGCCGCCGTGGCGGAAACTGTCGACAATGCTGGGCTCCACCTTGGAGAGGATCGGAATCATCCGCGCAAAGGTCGCCATGTTGCCCGGCCCCGCCGCCTTGGTCAGCACCGCCGCATGCTCGGCGGGCAGGGTATAGTTCCGGCTCTCCGGCGCGTAAGTGACGATCTTGCC
>DASQCY010000769.1:0-2718 GCA_035634495.1 Allostellaceae bacterium | reverse complement strand
ATGCGGCGCGTGCTGGCCTATGCCCGCAGCTTTGATCTGTTGGTGCTCCAGCACCCGGAGGAGCCGAGCCTCGCGCGCGCCGGCGAGGTCAACGAAGGCGAGATCGCCACCCGGCTTGGCCTCGCCGGGATCACCCCGATGGCCGAACTCATCATGGTCGAGCGCGATCTCAGGCTCGTTGAGATTACCGGGGCGCGCTACCACGCCGCCCATGTGTCGACCGCTTCCGCGATCGCGGCGATCCGCCAGGCCAAGGCGAAGGGCCTGCCGGTGACCTGCGACACCGCACCCCCCTATTTTGTGCTCAACGAGACGGCGATCGGCGATTATCGGACCTTCGCGAAGCTCTCCCCGCCGTTGCGCAGCGAGTGGGACCGGCGAGCGGTCATCGAAGGGCTGCGCGACGGCACGATCGACGCGATCGCCAGCGACCACGCGCCGTGGGACCAGGATTCGAAGCGCCTGCCGTTCAGCTCGGCAGCCTACGGTATCGTCGGGCTCGAGACATTGCTGGCATTGTCGCTCGAGCTCTATCACAACCGCCATCTCGGTCTTCTCGACCTGGTCCGGCTGATGACCCTGAACCCGGCGCAGATCCTGCGCCTGCCGGTCGGGCGTCTCGCCGTCGGGGCGCCGGCCGATCTCGTGATCTTCGACCTCGATCAGCCGTGGCAGATCTGCCCCGACGATTTCCTCTCGAAATCGAAGAACGCCCCGTTCGACGACCGCCCGGTCCGCGGCCGCGTACGGTTGACGATCGTCGACGGCCGCACCATCTTCCGACATTCGGGGTGATAAGCCTTGAATTTCCGGCATCCTTCAAATCGTCAAAAATACCCGGTTCAGCCGTCCAAGTGGCGTCCCAAATGACGCGCAAGTATTTGATAGATAGTTGGTTTATGCATTTTAGCGCGAGTTTTTTCTCGGTAATTCCCGGTGTAACCGGGAAACTGAGCGAGCGGAGTCACTGGTGTTGACCCTGCTCGCCGCAGGTGCCGTCGGCTATCTGTTGGGCTCGATCCCGTTCGGCCTGTTGCTGACCCGCCTCGCCGGCTACGGCGATATCCGCCGGATCGGGTCGGGAAATATCGGCGCCACCAATGTGCTGCGCACCGGCAGCAAGGGGGCTGCGGCGCTGACCCTGCTGCTCGACCTGGCCAAAGGCTCGGCGGCCGTGGTCATCGGCCAAGAGTGGGGCGAGCAAGCAGCGCTCGCCGCGGCCGGCTGCGTGATCATCGGCCACATGTTTCCGATTTGGCTCGGCTTTCACGGCGGCAAAGGCGTTGCCACCGCACTCGGTGTCGTGATCGCGCTGGCCTGGCCGGTGGCGCTCGGCGCAGCTCTGGTTTGGCTCGTCACCGCACTGCTGCTCCGCTACGCCTCGCTCGCCGCGCTGGTCGCCGCGGTCGCCGCGGCGGCACTCGCCCCGTTTCTCGTCGACCCTCCGACGGCGGCAGTGATCGCCGGTATCGCCCTGTTAATCATCCTGCGCCACCATGCCAACATTCGGCGCCTGATCGCGGGCACCGAGAGCCGGATATCGCTTACCAAAGGCTGAGATAAGCCCTGGCTGCACGCGAACTCGATCCGCAGGAGCGCCTCGACTGGTTGCGGCTGTGCCGCACCGAGACGATCGGCCCGATCAGCTTTTATGCGATGCTGCGCCGTTTCGGTTCGGCGCGAGCCGCACTCGACGTGCTGCCGCGTCTCGCTCGCCGCGGCGAACGCGCCACGACCGTAACCGCGGTCACCCGGGCCGAGGCCGAGGCCGAGCTCGGCGCACTGCACCGCGCCGGGGCGCGGCTCGTCTGCTGGGGCGAGCCGGGTTACCCGAGTGCCCTCGCCGCGATCGAGGACGCCCCGCCAATCCTGACCGTCCTCGGCCAAGCCCAATTGCTGCAACAGCCAATGATCGCCGTGGTCGGTGCACGCAACGCCTCGGCGAACGGCCGACGCCTGGCGCGCGACCTCGCCGCGGAGCTCGGGCTCGGCGGGCTCGTCGTGATCTCCGGTCTTGCCCGCGGCATCGACGCTGCAGCACATTTAGGCGCTCTCGAGACGGGCAGCGTCGCCGTCGTCGCCGGCGGGGCCGACGTCGTCTATCCCGCGGAGAACCGAGGCCTCTACGACGCCTTGGCGCGGCAGGGCGCGATCGTTGCCGAATTGCCGCTCGGCACCGAACCCCAGGCCCGCCATTTTCCGCGCCGCAACCGGATCATTTCCGGGATGGCCCTCGGCGTCGTCGTGGTCGAGGCGGCGGCACGCTCGGGCTCGCTGATCACCGCGCGGTTCGCGCTCGAGCAGGGGCGCGAGGTCTTTGCCGTCCCGGGGTCCCCGCTCGATCCGCGCGCTCGCGGCTGCAACGATCTCTTGCGGCACGGCGCGACCTTGACCGAGAATGTTGCGGACGTGCTGTCGCAGCTCGGACCGCAGCTGGGTGGCATAGAGCAGCTTCGCCCGGTCCCGTTGATTGCGATCCCGACCGCGCCCCCTCCCGTCCTCTTCCCGGCGAGCGGGGGTGCCCCCGGCCGGCCGGCCGCCAGGCTTGCCCCTGGCAGCGAACAGGGGGCGGGCGTTCCGGGGGTAGGGTGGGAGCCATCACCGGGTGCTAACGAACCGGCGGGGGAGGATGCCGGGCTCGAATTGATCCTCGAAAGACTGGGACCCACGCCGGTCGCGGTTGACGAACTGGTGCGCCAGTGCCAGATGTCAGCCGCC
>DASQCY010000768.1:0-3350 GCA_035634495.1 Allostellaceae bacterium | reverse complement strand
TCGCGGCGCAACCCCGAGCGCGTGGTTGTAGGGACCGATGCGTTCGATGTCGCGCACCGCCCGTGGCCCAAAGCGGGCCCCTGCCCTATTGGTGACGCCGAGATCCATTGGCACCCCGACAAGGGCGACCTCTAGGGAGCCGAAATCCGGCAGATCAGGCGCCTCCGGCCGGTACGGCATGTCCAACAGGGTCGACAAGCCGGCATACGGCATCGAGCGCCGGTAGTTCTCGCCGAACACCAGCGACAGCGCCTTTCTGAACTCCGCCGGCGCAACCTCGGTTTCCTTAACGCCGGTATATTTGGCGCGCAGCGCCTCGAGCTTCGCCTTGTCGAACATGAGGTACGAGCTAGCGTCCCCCGCGGACGCGCGGCGGCAGCATGACTTTCCAAGGGTCGGGCATTTCGCCGACCGCGACCTCGATCAGGGTCGTCCCGCGGCGCTTCAGCGCCGCGGCAAGCTCGCGGCCAAGCCCTTCGGGGGTCGTTGTGCGCACCCCGGCAGCACCGAAGCTCTCGGCCATCTTCGGAAATTGCGGATTCAACAGATCGACCCCGATCAGCCGGTTGCCGTAATCCTCTTTCTGCATGCGCCGGACATTGCCGTAGGCGCCGTCGGCAAAGACGATTGCGACGATGTCGATGCCGTGCTTGACCGCGGTCGACAGCTCCTGGACGTTGTACATGAAGCCGCCGTCGCCCGAGACCGAGACGACCGGCAGATCGGGCCGCCCGACCTTGGCGCCAAGGGCGGTCGCGAAGCCGAAGCCGAGGGTCCCCTGGTAGCCGCTGTGGATATAGCTGCGCGGGCGATAGACCGGGAACGCCATCCGCCCGACATACCCGACTTGCGTCAGATCCTCGACATAGATTCCGTCATCGGGCAATTCGGCGCGGATCACCTTGAGGTATTCGCATTGCGGGCCGAGCTTGTCGGCAAGGTTTGCCAAGGTACCAGCCTTCAATGCTTCGAGCTCTTGTTTGCGGGACTGGCGCCTTTGATTGCGCCCTTCGAGCGCACGGTGGAGTGCTGCGAGCGCAGGCTTGGCGTCGGCGACGATGCCGAGAGCCGGCCTTGCGATGCGGGTGATCTCGACCGGATCGATATCGATGCGGATCAGCTTCAGATCGCGGTCGATGCCCCAGCGTACCTGCGGCTGATGCAGGCGAGTGCCAACCGCCAGCACCACATCGGTCTCGCGCCACAATTCGTGACCGGCGAGCGCCGACTGGGCCAGATAGTGGCGGTCGCTCACGATGCCCTTGCCGCCAGTAAAGCTGACAACCGGGGCCTCGAGTATCTCGGCGATCGCTAGCACTTCCTCGGCCGCACCGACCGCACCACTGCCGACAAAGAGAAGCGGCTTCTTGGCGTCGGCGAGCAATGCCGCCGCTTTGTCAATCAGCTCGGGATCGGGGGCTGCCGTCTCCGGCGATGAGTCGGCGTCCGGCAACGTCACTTCGGTCGCGAGCGCCAACACATCGGGCGGGATTTCGAGCCCGACCGGGCGTGGGCGACCCTCGCGCAACTGCCGAAACGCCTCGTTCACAATCCTTCCGGTTTGCGTCGGGTGCTCAATGCGCGCGGCCCATTTGGTCAGCCGTTCCAGGATCCCGAGCTGATCGGGGATCTCGTGCAACAGACCGAAACCGCGGCCGATCAGATCGGAGGCGACCTGGCCGCTGATGCAGAGCACCGGCGCGTTCGTCGCATAGGCCGTGGCGAGAGCGGCCGTGGTGTTGAGCAGACCAGGCCCCGGCACCACGGCATAGGCAGCGACCTTGCCACTCGCCCGGGCATACCCGAAGGCCATGTAAGCAGCCCCCTGCTCATGCCGCGTATGGATCACCCGCAGCGCCTCGCCGGCGTCGTAGAAGGCGACGAAGAGGGCGTCGTTCTGCACACCCGGCAGCGCAAATATCGTGTCCACCCCGTACCGACGCAGCATCTCAACCAATGCGCCGCCGCCTGTGATCCTCGCCATCGGTCCCTCCGCCCTTATTCGAATTCGTACCAGTAGGCGCTACCCTGCCGGACGATCTTGCCCACCGTCGGCGCCGGGAAATGCGCGGGCAGCAGGCGGGTTCCCCGCTCGGCATGTTCCTCGATCAGGCGTGTGCGGGTTTTGCGCGACAATTCGCGATCGGTGCAGGCGAGCGTCGACCATTCCGGTTTCAGCAGCTGCAGCGGGTGGTGGATCACGTCCCCCATAAAAACGCCCGTCGTGTCGCCGGAGCGGGCATGGATCACGACGTTCCCCGGCGTGTGGCCGGGGGCGCCTTCGAACCACAGTCCGTCCTCGAAAGAGTAGTCGTCATCGACCAGCATCGATTGCCCGGTCTGCACGACCGGCAGCACGCTGTCCTCGAAGGCGCGGCGGTGCGGCGTGTCCTCGCCGCCCCGGTGCACCTCCTGCCAATGCGCGAACTCCCGGAGGGCCATTATGTAGCGCGCATTTGGGAAAGTCGGGACCCAACGCCCATTGTCGAGCCGTGTGTTCCAGCCGACATGGTCCCAGTGCAGATGCGTGCACATCACGTAGTCGACATCCTCGGGCTTGACTCCGACGCGTGCGAGATCGGCGAGATAAGGTGTGTGCATCCGATGAAATTGGGGCCGCGTCGGGCGCTCTTTGTCGTTGCCGAGGCAGGAGTCGATCAGGATCGTGTGCTTCCCGGTTTTGACGACGAAAGTATGAAAGCTGAAGACGAGCCTGCCGCTCGCCGGATCGATCAGCCGCGGTCCGAGCAGATCGGCGTTCTCCCGCATGACCTCAGGGTCGAAATCGGGAAAGAACTCGGCCGGCGGGAAGAACGGCCCCTCGAATTCGGCTATGCGGTGAACTTCGAACTCGCCGATGCGCGTCGACGGCATATTCCCCTCCGCTTTTTTTCGGCCGGGAGGGTACGCCAACGCGAAGCCAGGGTCGATAGGACGCCGGCGCCGCCCCATCGCCTTTCCCTGCCGCTCCGGGAAACTCAGGGAAAAAATTTTTTCTGGGCTCGCCCCGCACCGAAAAGTCCTTTCTTGCCAAAACCTTGCACGCGACTTTCCGGTCGAATCGAAGGCGCGGCAGGGAAACGGCAGGGAAGTCCGAAAACCGTCGGATCGCCGTCTGGCATCGGTTGATCAGTGCTATCATATTAATAAGTGAATTAAGAATTTCGCATGGATCCGTCCATATGGGACGGAACTTCGCTTTGGCAAGCGGGCGGCAGGTGTTGTCCGGGCCGCGCGGGCGGAAACGACGTCTGTATCGACGCGGTGGTAGGCGCGAAGGGGAATCGAACCCCTGACCTCTCCCATGTGGTGGGAGTGCTCTGCCACTGAGCTACGCGCCTGTCGTCATC
>DASQCY010000767.1:0-6886 GCA_035634495.1 Allostellaceae bacterium | reverse complement strand
ACCGGTCGACGGTTGCGGTGGCGCTGGGCACAACCAAGGTCGTCGCGTCCATCTGCTCGACGATCGCGGGTCCTTCGATGCGGTTGCCGGCGGCAAGCCGCTCGCGGTCGTAGAGCGGACAGGAAACGAACGCGCCGGTCTCGCGCAGCCATACCTCGCGGCGGCCAATCTTCGCCGCCGAGGGGTCGGGGCCGGCATCGGCGGCTGGTCTGATGTCTGCCTTGCGCACGATGCCGGTCGCCTCGGCGCGAAAGGTTACGAGCTGCATCGGCTCGTCCTCGGCGACAAAGCCGTAGAGCCGCTGGTGCGCGGCGGCAAAGCCGTTGGCAAGGCTATCGATCGTCGCCGGCGTCACCGGGCCCTCCGGCAGCGGCACAGAAAGCTCGTAATTTTGCCCGGCGTAGCGCATGTCGACCGACAGTGCGACACGACGGGCCCCGGCCCTTATGCCCGCGTCGGCGAACCACGCGGCACAGCGCCTGCGCAGGTCGGCAACGATCCCCTCGACCTCGCCGATGACCGACGAAGACAGCGCTAAGAGCCGTGTCGCCGCAAAATCGGCGCGCAAATCCGCCAGCAGCAAGCCCATCGCACAAAGAATACCGGGGTTGCGCGGCACCAGTACGCGGCGGATGTCCAGTTCGGCCGCGAGCCGCGCGGCGTGCAGCGGTCCTGCACCACCGAACGCCACCAGGGTGTAATCGCGCGGGTCATGGCCTCGTTGCACGCTGATGACGCGGATCGCCCGCGCCATGTTGGCCGTGACCACGGCAATGATGCCCTCTGCGGCGGCCAGCGCATCGATGCCCAGCCTGGCCGCAAGACGGTCGATCGCCGCGCCCGCGAGATCCTGTCGGACGTGCATGCGGCCGCCCAGGAGGTGCGTCGGGTTCAGGGTCCCCAAGACCACATTGGCATCGGTGACCGTCGGCTCATCGTTGCCGCGGTCATAGCAGGCCGGGCCCGGATCGGCACTGGCGCTCTTCGGCCCGACCTTGAGCAATCCGCCGCTGTCAACGAACGCGATCGAGCCGCCGCCGGCGCCGACCGTATGGATGTCGAGCATCGGGGCCTTGATCGGATAGCCGTGCACCACCGCCTCGCGCGCGAGCCTCGCCTCGCCCTCCTGCATCAGTGCGACGTCGGTGGAGGTGCCGCCCATGTCGAAGGTGATGATGTCGTGCGCACCGGCAAGCCGCGCCATCACTTGGGCGCCGACCACCCCGGTGCTCGGACCCGACAACACCGTCCGCACCGGCAGCCGCGCCGCCATGTCGAACCCGATCACCCCGCCGTTCGACTGCGTCAGATATGGCGTCGAGGCGACGCCGAGTGCGTTCAGCCGGTCGGCAACCCCTCGGATATAGAACGCCATGATTGGCCCGAGATGGGCGTTGACCACGGTCGTCGACAACCGCTCGTATTCGCGGAATTCGGGCGCCACCTCGTGTGAGGTGCAAACGAAGGCTGCCGGAAATTCCTCGCTGACGATGCGCCGCGCCGCCTCCTCATGCGCGGGATCGAGGAAGGCGTACAGAAAACAGATGGCGACGGCTTCGACGCCTGTGTCGCGCAAAACGCGGACCGCGTTGCGGACCGCGGCCTCGTCGAGTGCGATTTCGATATGCCCGTCGTGGAGCAGCCGTTCGGGTACTTCGCGGCGCCGCCGGCGCTCGACTAGTACCGGAGGTTTGTCAGCCTGCAGGTCGTAAAGGTCGGGCCTCCTTTGCCGGCCGATTTCGAGCAGGTCGCGAAAGCCGTTGCTGGTGATCAAACCGGTCGCCGCACCGCGGTGCTGGATCAGCGCATTGGTCGCCACCGTCGTGCCGTGGCCGAAATAGGAGACGTCGCTTGCTTGCGCGGCGACAAGGCGGAGCGCTTCGCCAACCCCTTGCGCGACGGCGTGCGAAGGATCGGCGGAGGTCGAGGGAACCTTCCAGACCGCGATATGGCCGCTGCTCTCCTCGAACAGGCAGATATCGGTGAAGGTGCCGCCGGAATCGACACCGATCCGCCACGCCATTGGTCAATAAGCGCTAGCGGCCGCGTTGCCGGCGATGTAGCCCTGACAGGCGGCACGGGCGAGGCCGTGCTGGCTGAAGCCGCCGGCCGATTCTCCGCCGCAATAGAGGCCCGGGATCACCGCGCCGTGCATGTCGATCACTTGGCACTTGGCGTTGATGCGCAGTCCGGCGCGGGTGTCATGCACAACCGGTGTCGCCCAGGCGGCGTAAAACGGCGGGTTGGCGATCTTGTACATCGGCTTGGGTTTGCCGAAATCCTCGTCGACCCCGGAGTCGATGAAGGAATTATAACGCGCCACGGTTTCCTCCAGGTTCGCCGCCGGCATCGGCACCCGCTGATATTTCACGAAGATCTTCTCGGCGAGATCGGCCAGCGTGTTCGCGCTGAAGAAGAAGCCGGCAGCGATGTCGACGTGTGGCGGCGCTGGCGTCCATTCCTCGCGGGCGACTGCGTCGTTATCGAAAATGGCCCAAATCGGACCGCCGCCATTGTGGCTGTCCTCGATTCCCGCCAGCGCCGCGTTCAAGAAATTATTGGGATTCCATTTGAGGTTCTTCGCATTGAGCCAGCTTCCCTGGACGTAGGGATCGAGCGAGTTGTAATTGTTGGCGATGTATTGACCCCCAGTCTCGTCGTAGAAGCGCTTGCCGAGCATGTTGACCAGGATGAGGTCCTGCCAATTCGCCACCCTGAGGCCCGTCGCGCGAGCGCGGTCGAAGACAGGACTGCCGGGGAACCACTGGAGATGCCGGTAATTGTATTGGCATCCGACCGAGCCCGGCTTGGTCACGTTAGAACCGAATTCGCCGATCTGGTTATAAAAACCCCACAGCGACGCGCCGACCGCCATGGCCGCGAGCTCGCCGCTGGCATCCTGGTCGGACCACGGCATGCCGGCGAGACCGCAATACTCTTCGGTCAGGCGCGGGTCGAACATGCGCCGAAAGTTGACATTGCCGGTCGAGCCGCCGGTGCCGATGATGACGGCCTTGCGCGCGCGGATATTCAACTTGGCAGCCTTGTGATCGACCGCGATACCGAGCACGGGGCCGGCGTTTTGAGCCTGCCGGTAGATCCGGGTCATTCTGTGTTCCAGCAGGATCTCGACGCCGGCTTTTTGGGCCGCGACTTCGAGCGATCCCATCAAACCGTTGCCGGAGGAACGAGTCTTTTGGACCGCTGGATCGGCCGGCTCACCGGTGTGCACCATCGGCCAATCCATCACGGCAGAGTGCATTTCGCGCGGCACCGAGTTTCCGACGGAGTTCCCGCCAAGCGCATCCGGCGCCTTGTCGACAAAAACAACGCCGTGAGCGACCAGCCATTCAAAGGTGGGAGCGCTGTTGTCCGCAAACGCTCGAATGATTTCGCGATCGTTATACCGGTAGTCCGGGAAGCCGTTCGGCCCGACTACCGACCAGTCCGTCAGATCGCGGAACAACAGGTCTGGGCTATCCTCTATGCCATATTTCTTCTGCACGCTGGTCCCGCCGCCGAGCGGAATATTGCCGCCGCTGATGATGGCGTGACCGCCAATATCCTTTTCAGCCTCGATTAGGATCACCGAAGAGCCGGCCTCCTGCGCGACAATGGCGGCGGGGAGTCCGGTCGCTCCCGCGCCAATCACGACGATATCGGCCCCGCGATCCCATTTCATTCCGATGCCCCGGCCTTGCCGAGAGCCACATGCCGTCGCTTCGGACCCGTCAAGCCGTGGTCGCGGATCCACGCAGACATCCCCATCGCTTCACCAAATTTGCTGGAGCGCTCGAGCAATGCCATTGGCACGCGTGAGGTCATCGTCGCTCTCCGCTGGTCGTTTCCATGACGTGCTACAGGGCGAGCCGGTCTTGCGCAACACTCCGCTCCCGTCGCGGCGGTGACGCCGTAGGAGTCCGACCTCTTGCCATTGCCGGCAAGATACGACCAGTTTTCCGGTCATTCCGTGAGCGGGTCATGGTCACGGTCAATCTGGTTCAGGCGAAGGCGCATCCCTTGGAGATATTGCGCGTCGCCGGCGTTCTCGTCTTCGCCGGCAACGACGAACAGCCTCGCGTCATAAGGAGGTAGCAAATGACAGTTGACGCTAACGACCGCACGACGCTCGAACAGCGGCTTCGCCTGATCGAGGACCGCTTCGAAATCTACAACCTGATCGCCAGCCATCCGCCGAGCGCCGATACCGGTGCTGGAGATTACACCGCCTCGGTGTGGACCGAGGACGGCGTGTTCGACCGAGGTGCCGAGTTCCCCCGGCCGACCGGGCGGGCGGCGATCGCTGGCGGGTCTTCGAACCCCGAGCACCACCGGGCGATCGAGCAGGGGATCGCGCATTTTGCCGGCTTGCCCTATGTGCGGATCACCGGCGACACGGCGTTCGCGATCTCCTATTTGCAGATCCTCGTGCCGGACCGTGTCGGTCCGCTGTTCGATGTGCCCAATCATGGCTCGTCGCGCGGCTTTCACGTGCATCGCGTTTCGGCCAATCGCTGGGAGTTCGTCCGCACCGACGAGGGCTGGAAGATCAGGCGTCGGACCTTGCGCCCGCTGGACGGCACCCCGCCCGCGCGCGAGATTTTGAGCGGCGCGCTGGAGCCGTAAAGCCGCTACACCCTATCGCGACCCGGCCGACGCAGGGCTGCTTCGGTCTCGGCGATCAGACGGCGCATAATCTCGCCAACCGACAGGATTTCATTGATCCCTCCGGCGGTCTGGCCCGCCCACAGCACACACTCGTGTTGACGGCCAGCCTGGGTCGTCGCGACGATCTGACCCCGCAAGCGATCGCGATCGCGACGCGCCGCCTCGCGCTTGCCGCTCCAATCATCCAAGAAAGCTGTCGGCAGAGAGCGCGGCACTGTGTGGAAACCCTCGGTACCCGGAAGGGGGCTGATGTCGTTGATGACATCAACCTTTATCGCATCCTCGGACTTGGCGGCGGTTATCGCCTGCTTCCACTCCTCTGGGGCGGGAGCTTCGGTGGAGGTAATGAACCGCGTGCCGAGATTGACCCCGACCGCGCCGAGCATCAGCGCCGCCGCAATGCCGCGCCCGTCGAAGATGCCGCCTGCCGCGACGACGGGAACGGGCGACACCGCGTCGACGACTTGCGGCACGAGCGTCATCGTACTGACCTCGCCGCAATAGCCCCCTGCCTCGCCGCCCTGCGCGATGATCACGTCGACGCCGCGCTCGGCGGCTTGGACGGCTTGCGCAACCGTCGTGACCTGCAGCATCACGAGCGACCCGACATCGTGAGCCTGCCGCACCAGATCGCCCGGGTCGGCGAGCGCGAACGAGATCACCGCCGGCCGCGCCTCCAAGGTGCAGCGAAACGCCTCGGCGTCTAGTGTCTGCGGAATGTGGTTGATCGCAAAAGGCCGGCTCGTCAGCCGCCTCACCACGTCGATGTCGCGCTTGACGGCCGCGGTGCTTCGGAAGAGCGATCCGATGCCCCCCAGCCCGCCTGCGTTGGACACCGCAGCCGCAAACTCCGCCGACGTGCAAGTGCCCATCGGGGCCAGGATGATCGGCACCTCGATTCCGAGCCGGTCACAAAGAGCTGTCTTCAGCATTGTCTCGCCTCCGGGCCCGGGAGCTCGCCCGCGAACATCTGCGTGTCAAGCTCACGCTGCCCAATCGTGCTGCTCGCCCGTGAACAACTGATCAAGCCCGATATCTCGATTTTGTCAAATCACGGGTTTCTTCTTATGAGTATGAAATGACGAGGGGAAGGCGCCGGCCCTGGGGTTGCCGGCGCGCTTACAGTCGCGTTGATCGCCCCCGAGCGACCTCGTTACAGAGAAGCAGAACCTGTGAGCGGTATCACTTTGTAAAACTCCTTTTGACCGAACGGCGGGAAGAGGAGGTGGTTGGTGGTGATTCCCTCAGTCTGCACGGGCTCGACCGGGTGTACCGCGTCGACGAGCACTGCGGGCAGGAGCACCGTGAAGGTGGTTTCCGCAACAGCGCTCACGCTGAGGGTCACGCTGACGAGCATCCCCAAGTCAGGGTTCGAAACCACGCGGATTTGTGGACCGTTGAAGACCAGATTCAGAGGGGGGGTTCACATAATGGAGGACCCCAGGAGGGGCGGTAGCATAAAACACAGTTGTCAGGCCACCGTGTAGTCTCCAGTGAGTGGGTGCTGCCATGCGGTATCTCCCTGAGGCCGCCGCGAAGTCGGCAATGGCGGCCGAGTGTTGGCGTATTGACTAGACTTCGTGATACCCGTGTGCCTCACTCTGCGAGACCCCATTGTGAGCCACCTCACATTGGGATCGAAATTTGCTTCGGCCACACAAGCGTTCTCGAGGCCCGAAGGGTGGCCGCATGTGCTCGGGAAGGAGCCTGGCGATACGCCGCGCCTCAAAGCGCGCAATGGACCTGCAGGGATGGCTCGCGACGGTATTGCTCGTCTTGGCGCTCGTCGGTTGCGTCGAGGGGGCAACCGGACTTGGTCAGCCGCGGTATGCTCCCGATGCGCCGGACAACAGCAGGACGGTGCACGACAGGGGCGGTGACGGCGCCGGTAGTGGCATGCAGAGGGGTGGGGAGCGCTCAGACCTCGCCGGCTGGCCCCGAGTTCGTGACATCCGCCGATCAACGGCGGGAGCAGGATCGCGAGCGGATGGAACGGGTGCGATCAACCGTTATTGATCGTTTGAAACCGGGTAGGAACCACCGTGAAGACCAGCTTTGCCGTGCTCACCGCGCTTCTGCTCGCAAGCGCCTTCCCTCCGGTGGTCTATGCACAACCGGCGCCCCCAGGGCAGCCCTACATTCAAATTCCGATTCCGATACCGATACCCGGAATGCCCCAAGCCGCCCCGCCGCCCCCGGAGCGGCGGGAACGCGATCG
>DASQCY010000766.1:0-1841 GCA_035634495.1 Allostellaceae bacterium | reverse complement strand
GATTACATGCTGCGCGTCGCGGTCGCCGACATGGCGGAATACGACGCCTTCTATAAGCGCCTGATCGCGATCGCCCCGATGAAAAACGTCACCTCGCGCTTCGCCATGGAGCGGATGAAGCACACCACCGCATATCCGCTGCACTCACGCGCCTTCCAGGACCGCCGGGTCGTCGATAATGGGGACGAAGAATAGGTTTCCCCTCCGCGGTCCACCTGGAGCGAATTTATCCCCAACTGGTATAAATAAAGTAATAACTTACTATTTGACAATTGCGAGCTCGTCAGCCCATACTTTAGCTTATGCCTTAGCCCGGTCTGGGTGGTTATTAATGCCGGCGCGGGCTTGACGAATCTGTGATTATGGAAGTTTTACTTCCATCCACGGCGACGCACTGCCTCAAGGAGCTGGAGTTATGCGCGAGGACCGGCAACCGAGCCTCGAGCCGGCGATCAGGCCCGGCCAGATCTGGCTCATCGAACAACCCTCCACAACAGCGTTTTTCACGCTCGACCGCGATGCCCTCACCAGTGCGAATGTCGTGATTTACGATCGCCCGCTCGCACCGCTCGTGGCGCGTTTTCTGCCGACCGGGGCGTATGCCGAGCCGCTGTCGCTCGATGCTCAGGCTGCGGGTTCGGCAATCTCGCCGCGAGCGCTCCAGTTTGCGGCAGAAGGTTGGAGCGTAGTTCAGTTGGTCGAAGCCCGCCCTGGCCGGCGCGAGCGGCTGCGGGACGCGGTCGCAGGACTGACGCCGCTGAGTGGCGGCGCCGATCTGCCGATCCTGGCGATCGCGAAAACGGCAGCCGATCGGCGCCTGCGATGGGATGGCTGCCTGCGCAACTGCTCCGACCTGATCGACGAATTTGAAGACGACGATCCGCTGACCCTCGTTTTTGGGCCGCTCGTTATCCGCTACCCGGCACCGGCCTACGCCTTTGCCGGCAACGGGCTCGCCGGCTGACGCCCAACTCGAGGATCGCCATGGCCGCGATCGAAAACGTCTCGAAGGCCGAGGCAATCAAGCAGCAGAGCCGGCAATTGCGCGGCAATCTCGCGCGCGATCTCGCCGAAACGGCGGCGCCGTTCGACAATGCCGGCTACAGCCTGTTGAAGTTCCACGGCATCTATCAGGGGTACGACCGCGACAGCGCCACCGAACGCAAGCAGCGCGGCGACGAAAAGCTCTGGCAATTCATGGTCCGCGTCCGCATTCCCGGCGGGCGGCTAACCGCCGACCAATACCTGGCACTCGATGACCTCGCCGATCGCTATGCCAACGGCTCGCTGCGGGTGACGACGCGGCAGAGCATCCAGTTCCACGGCGTCGTCAAGCCTGGGCTCAAGTCAACCATCGCCGAAATCAACCAGGCCCTGCTGACGACGCTCGCGGCGTGTGGCGATGTCGTGCGCACCGTGACGACGGTGCCGGCGCCGATTTGCGACGCGGTGCATCGCCGGCTCGAAGAGGACGCGCGCCGTCTGTCCATGCACCTGTTGCCGAAGACCGGCGCCTATCACGAGATCTGGCTCGATGGCGAGCGGGTGACGCCGGATAACGAGGTGTGCGACCCGCTCTACGGGGAGCGCTATCTGCCGCGGAAATTCAAAGTCGGCCTCGCGATCCCCGACGACAACACGATCGACGTGTTAACCAACGACCTTGCGATCGTCGCGCTGTTCGAGGGCGAGAGACTTGCCGGATACAACTTTCTGCTCGGCGGCGGGCACGGCATGACGCACAACAAGCCGGAGACCTATCCGCGGCTTGCGACGCCGGTCGCCTTCGTCGAGCCCGACGACCTCCTCGAAGCCGCCGCCGCCGTGGTGCGCCTCCATCG
>DASQCY010000765.1:0-3903 GCA_035634495.1 Allostellaceae bacterium | reverse complement strand
TGCTTGAGGTTCTCCGGTGCACCTTCGGTGCCCATCCACACGACATCGCCGGGCTCGAGCGTCAAGTACTGCGACATCCGGCTGATGAAAGTAGCGGGTCCGAACAGCATGTTGTTGGTCTTGAACCGGATCTTCTCTGCGCCGTTGACGCGGATTCTGGTCTCGGCCGCGTCGAGATCGAAATCGGTCTCGATCCATGGGCCCATCGGCTTGAAAGTGTCGGCGTTCTTGGCGCGCCACAAGGTGCGGTCGTTGGCCTGCCAGGTGCGTTCGCTCATGTCGTTGCCGATCGTCCAGCCGAGGACGCAGCCGAGCGCATCGGCCTCCGATAAGTGCTTCGCCTTGCGCCCGATCACCGCGACGAGCTCGCCCTCGTACTGCACGCGCTCGGTCGCATCGGCCGGTATGACGATCGCCTCGCCATGCGCGATCAGCGCGTTGTTGGCGCGGTAGCCGATATCGGCTGCTTTTGGAAGGTTCGGTTCCTGGCCGCGCTTCCGCGCCGCCTCGATCACGTGTTCGGCGTAATTGAGCCCAGCACAATAGAAAGTGCGCGGTTCGACCGGAACCAGCAGCTTGAGCCCCGACAGAGGCTGCCGGATGGTCGTCCGTTCATAGCCGGCGAACGGATCGCCCTTTACCTCCGTAACCGTATCACCCTCGACGATCCCATAAGCGGGGTGGCCATTCGTCTCATATCGTACCCAGCGCATCGCCCAGTCTCCTCCACATTTCGACTCGACTCGGTTTCACAAAGCTGATGCACGGCCTCGCCCTGTTACTATTGCACGGCTTCGTCGGGATAGACACCCCAGATCTCGCTGCGCTGTACCCAACCCGTAATGTCGGCGGTATCGATCCGGCACCAGACGCCACGGCATTCGAGAAGATGCGCAAAGACGCCGGGCTCCGCACGGGCGACGACCCCCGAGGCCAAATCGGGTTGTCGGTGCAGCGCGGAGACACCGCCCTTGACGACCACGGTGCGCTTGCCCGAGACCATGCGCTCGTGCACCCAACCTTCGGCGCCTTGCCAATCGTGGATCATTCGCCAGTGCTCGAATTCCTTGACGATCTCGACCGGCATTTCCTTGCGGGTCAGCACCCATTGGATCGGATAATTCTCGCCCGGACCGACCCTCAGGTTCACCTGGTCCGAGCGTAGGCTGACAAAGCGCGGCAACTTCTCGCCCGGCTCAGCTTCGCCCGCCGAAGCCGACGACGCTCCGAGGACGAGCGCAGTTGACAGTGCGAAACACGCCACAAGGGCGTGGCCCATGTGTCGCCTGGACATGACCGCCCGCGTCTTGCTAATGCCAGGGTACGCTTTTCGCGGACATTGCCGCCATGCGGTCGAAACGGTTATTTGTGATCGTCACGCGCAAGCTCCCGGATCCGATCGAAACCCGGATGATGGAGCTTTTCGCTTGCCGTCTCAACCTTAGCGACAAAGCATTCGACAAATCCGAGCTGAGAGCCGCAGTCGGCCAAGCCGATGTCCTGGTTCCGACAGTAACCGACCGAATCGATGCCGAGGTGTTGGCCGCCGCGGGTCCGGCGCTGAGGCTGATTGCCTCCTTCGGAACTGGGGTCGATCATGTCGACCTGGCTACGGCGCAGCAACGCGGCATCATCGTGACCAACACGCCGGGGGTGTTGACCGACGACACCGCGGACATGACGATGGCGTTGATCCTCGCGGTTTCACGTCGGCTCGCCGAGGGCGAGAGGCTGATCCGCAGCGGCGGCTGGAGCGGCTGGAGCCCGACCTCGATGCTCGGCCAAAGGATCTGGGGCAAGCGGTTGGGGATCGTCGGTATGGGCCGGATCGGCATGGCGCTGGCCCGCCGTGCCACGGGCTTTGGCCTGTCGATCCACTATCACAACCGGCGCCCGGTGCCGGAGGACGTCGAGAGCGCGCTCGAGGCGACCTATTGGGAGAGTCTCGACCAGATGCTCGCCCATATGGACATCATTTCGGTCAATTGTCCGCACACGCCGGCAACTTTTCACCTGCTCTCCGCGCGGAGGCTGCGGCTCCTGCAGCCGCACGCGATCCTCGTCAACACGGCGCGTGGCGAGATCGTCGACGAAGAGGAACTGGTCCGGCTGCTCGAAATCCGCGCCATCGGGGGCGCGGGCCTCGACGTCTTCGAGCACGAGCCGGCTGTCGACCCGCGGTTGCGGGCGCTCGATAATGTTGTGCTGCTCCCGCACATGGGCTCGGCGACGATCGAGGGGTGGATCGCGATGGGCGAAAAGGTGATCATCAACATCAAGACCTTCGCCGACGGCCACCGCCCGCCAGACCGCGTCATCGGCTCGATGTTGTGATCCGCGGCGTGCTCGATGACGGTGTACGACGTTGCCCTCGCTCCGTTTGCCGAATTCGGTTTTATGCGCCGCGCGCTGGTCGGCTGCCTGGCCTTGGCACTTAGCTGCGGGCCGATCGGCACGATTCTGGTGATCCGCCGGATGAGCCTGATGGGCGACGCGCTGTCGCATGCCGTGCTGCCGGGTGCCGCACTCGGCTTTATCACCGCCGGGCTGTCACTGCCGGCGATGAGCTTCGGCGGGGTCGTAGCCGGCCTTGTCGTGGCGTTGTTGTCCGGTCTCGTGACCCGGCTGACGCCATTGCGCGAGGATGCGAGCTTCGCAGGCTTTTATCTGATCTCGCTGGCACTCGGTGTGCTCCTGGTGTCGATCCACGGCAGCAATGTCGATCTCTTGCGCTTGTTGTTCGGCTCGATCCTGGCGGTCGACGACGCGGCGCTGATCCTGATCGGCGGCATCGCGACCGTGAGCCTCCTGCTGCTCGCCGTGATCTACCGGCCGCTTGTGGTCGAGTGCTTCGACCCCGGCTTTCTGCGCACTGTCGGCGGGCGCGGTGGGCTTGTCCACACGCTGTTTCTGGCGCTCGTCGTCTTCAACCTGGTCGCCGGATTTCAGGCGCTCGGCACATTGATGGCCGTCGGACTGATGATGCTACCCGCCGCTGCCGCGCGCTTCTGGATGCGCGAGTTGTGGTCGTTGAGTGCCGCAAGCGGTGCGTTCGCGCTCGGCTCGGGATTTCTCGGCCTGCTTCTGTCCTATCACCTCGACCTGCCCTCGGGGCCGGCGATCGTCCTGGTCGCCGGGCTCGGCTATCTTGTCTCGGTCGCTCTCGGCCCCCGCGACAGCCTGCGCGCGCTCTATGTTCGGCGCGCGCATCTCGAGGCGTAACCCATCCACGTTCGTTAGGAAAATTTGGTGATTTCACCGGCGGAGGCGGCGGGCGCCCGCCTTCCTGCGAGCCCGCGGATGGGATGAGACCCAGCGCGGCGAACCGCCTCGCGCACGTTATCGAGCACGCCGAGAGCGTTCACAAAGCATCGCACCAGGCAGCGTGACAAGTTCGCCGCCGCGGTTTCGTCAGGCGTGATGTGCGATGGCTAGTAAGGGATTCGAGCTTTGCGCCGCCCATAGCGACTGCAACGAAGGCTCCGCGCTGACCCCGTACGCTGCCGGTTGACGGATCGTAGAATTGGACGTGCCTCGAACCGTCGTTCTGCAAATTGAAGCTGTTGACCGTATAGTCTCCGATCATCGAAAGATTGGCCGTATGCACCCCATCGTTAATGCTCAACACCCGCTCGTTGTGGTGCCGACATAGGTCTTAGTTGCGCCGGCATAGTTGATGTCCTTGAGATCGACCGCGTCGCCCGGTGCCGTCGATGTCAAGGCGCCAATCGTGCCAGTGAAGGTCTGAGATTGGTCGAGTGTTAACTTCCCGGTAGTGCCGGCAAATACGACCTTAGTCGGTGAATTCAAGGCTAGTTCCAGTGTTCCACCGCTAATGTCATCACCGTTCCGCTCGCGATGGAGCCGTCAACGAGAAGATCGCTCGCGGCGATCAGTGTTTTG
>DASQCY010000764.1:0-2742 GCA_035634495.1 Allostellaceae bacterium | reverse complement strand
GCGAGCTCGGCGCGCATGCGGCCCTTGCGACCATCCTCAAAGGTGATCTCGGTCTCGATGCGCCCAGCTGGCTTGTCCGAGTAGAGCGCGTCGACCAGAGGCTGATAACGGGCGGCAATGATGCGGCGCCGCACCTTGCGTGTGCGGGTAAGCTCGCCGTCATCGGCGTCGAGCTCCTTGTGCAGGATCAAAAAACGGCGGATCTGCGAGGCGGCGACAGCCGGTTCGGGGGCGAGATCCCGGTTCACCCGCTCGACGCAGCCCTGCAGGAGATCGTAGACCGCGGTCTGGGCGGCGAGTTCCTGGTAGGACGCGTAGGCGAGATTGCGCCGCTCTGCCCAGTCGCCGACCGCCTCGAGGTCGATGTTGAGAAAGGCAGCAACAAATGGCCGGCCGTCGCCGAACACGACTGCCTCCTTAATCCAGGAGAAGAATTTGAGCTTGTTCTCGATGTATTTCGGGGCGAAGAGCGCGCCGTCTTCGAGCCGCCCGACATCCTTGGCACGGTCGATGATCTTCAGCTGGCCGTCGGCGTCGAAGAACCCGGAGTCGCCGCTGTGCACCCAGCCGTCCGGCCGTTTTGTCTCGGCAGTCGCTTCCGCGTTCCGGTAATAACCCTGAAACGCGCCCGGGCTCTTGAACAGCACCTCACCGTCCTCGGCGATACGGATTTCCACATCCTTGATCGGCCGCCCGACCGTGTCGGGCTTCACCTCGCCGTCCTTTTGGATGCACAGAAAGACCGAGCTTTCGGTCATCCCATAGAGCTGCTTCAGATTGATGCCGAGCGAGCGGTAAAAGGTGAAGAGATCCGGCCCGATGGCCTCGCCTGCGGTATAGGCAACGTGCAACCGGCTTAAGCCCAGCGTGTTCTTGAGCGGGCCGTAGACCAGTACTCCGCCGAGCCAATAAAGCATCCGGTCGACAAACGGCACGCGCCGCCGGTGCAGGATCGGCAACCCGACCCGTTTCGCCACACCCAAAAAATAAAGGAAGAGCTTGCGCTTGATCCAGCCCGCGTCTTCCATCCGGATCATGACCTGGGTCAGGATATTTTCGAAAATCCGCGGTGGTGCGAAGAAGTAGGTCGGCCCCAGCTCGCGCAGATCGAGCATGACCGTCGCGCCCGACTCCGGGCACGACGCGCAAAAGCCGGCGCAGTAGGCCTGGGCGTAGGAGAAGATGTGCTCGCCGATCCACGCCATCGGCAGATAGGCGAGGACTTCCTCGCGATCGGTCAGACCCTCGAACTCGATCGCGTTCTGAGCGGCCGATGTGATGTTGTCGAAAGTGAGCACGACGCCTTTCGGCCTCCCGGTCGTCCCCGAGGTATAGAGGATGATCGCGGTGTCCTCGCCGCTGCCTTTGGCGATTTCGCTGCAGAAGAAGCCTGGGTCGGCGCGGGCGAACTCGCGGCCGCGCTCCTGCACCCTCGCGTAGTCGTGCAAAAAAGGCTGGTCGTAGTGCCGCATTCCTCGCCGGTCGGAAAAGATCATAGTCTCGAGGAGCGGGCAGCGCTCCTTGATCGCCAGAAGCTTGTCGACCTGCTCCTGGTCTTCGGCGACGACAAAGCGGACTTCGGCGTGATCGAGGACGAAAGCCATCTCGTCGGCGATCGAATCCTGGTAGATCGGCACCGGCACGCCGCCCAGCGCCTGAGTTGCGGCGATCGCCCAGTAGAGCCGCGGCCGATTATCTCCGACGATCGCGAGCCTGTCGCCGCGACGAAACCCCATCGCTGAAAGACCGCAAGCGAGCGCCTCGACCTCGGCGGCGACCTCGGCCCACGTCCAGCTCTGCCAGATGCCGTAGTCCTTTTCGCGGTTCGCCGGCCGATCCGGCCGCAGCCGCGCATGCTGGATCAACAGCTTGGGAAAGGTGTCGGGCGCGTCCAGCGTCATCAATGCTCCTGGAGCGCCCTTGACTCTTTGCTGCCTCCCTGCGCCCGCCGGGTGTACGTAACCGCATCGCCTCTACCCGTCAATTGCTAGGACGGCGGCGTTTGGGTGCGAGCGAAGATCGGGACGCCAGCGACGACCCGGTGGCAGTCAGGCGCGGACGGGAACGCCCTTCTGTTCGAGAACCTGCTGCAGCTCACCGGTCTCATACATCTCGCGGATGATGTCGCAGCCGCCGATGAACTCGCCCTTGACATAGAGCTGCGGGATCGTCGGCCAGTTTGAGAACTCCTTGATCCCTTGGCGGATCCCCGGGTCGGCGAGGACGTCCACACCTTTGAATTTGACTCCGAGATGGCTCAAGATCTGGACCACCGCCGCGGAGAAGCCGCATTGCGGAAAGACCGGCGAGCCCTTCATGTAGAGCACGACTGGATTGTCGGCCACTTCTTGGTTGATCCGCTCGTGAACCGTGGCGTCCATTCTATTGATCCTCAATTGTAGGGGTCTCGATCCTGGCCTCAGTCCTCTGGCGCGCCGGTCTGCAGGGCGAGGGCGTGCAACTCGTTACCCATCCGGCCGCGCAACGCCTGATATACCATCTGATGCTGCTGCACCCGGGTCTTGCCGCGGAAAGCGCCCGAGACGACATGCGCCGCGTAGTGATCTCCGTCGCCGCGCAGATCTTCGATCGAAACCTGCGCGTCGGGCAGGCTCTCCTTGATCAGCCGCTCGATCATCGCTGCATCCATCGCCATTGCCCGGATCCCCTCGCTTACGCCTGCGCCATATAGTCCGGCAGCCAAGCCTCGTTCGCGGCCCGAAGTGCGTCAACGGATATGGC
>DASQCY010000763.1:0-7474 GCA_035634495.1 Allostellaceae bacterium | reverse complement strand
AACGGCACAAACGTCGCCCCGCCACCCTCCGCCAAAACCTTGGTGATCGCCGCCGTCAACGTCGTCTTGCCATGGTCGATGTGACCAATCGTCCCGATGTTGCAGTGCGGCTTCGTCCGCTGAAACTTCGCCTTCGACATGACTTTGTCTTTCTATCCGAGAAACTTTCTATCCGAGACAAGGCGAACGCGGCCGGGCCGAGCCCTGGTGAGCATATCCCGCCGGCACAGCACGAGGCTGGAGCGGGTGATGGGAATCGAACCCACATAGCCAGCTTGGAAGGCTGGAGCTCTGCCATTGAGCTACACCCGCATTCCGCCCACCAGCTAGACGCCTTGCTATTGCCATTCTTGTGCCGATCCTTCGATACCGGCCGCGATTCCGAAGCGCTGGTGGAGGGGGTAGGATTCGAACCTACGAAGACGTACGTCGGCAGATTTACAGTCTGCTGCCTTTAACCGCTCGGCAACCCCTCCGCGATCGCGTGCCGCCCGGTGCAGCGGGGACCGGGTCATAGAATTTCGACCTGACTTTGTCAATCGTGGCCTACCGGCTCCCTTTGGTCGTGAGCGTGATACTTTATAGTGTGGGGCGAGCATCCGAGGAACTCTCGATACACCGACAGGAATGAAACCTCCTCGATCTTCCTCACATACGCACGGCCGATTACCGCAGCAACTCCACCGTCGGGCAGCGTCGTCGGGTGCGGACCGAAGGCGGTTCCCCTTCGAACGCTGGATCTATGGTCGTCATGCGGTCGCCGCGGCGCTCGCCAACCCCGAACGGCGCTGGTACCGCCTCGCCGTGCTCACCGAACGAGAGCAGGAGGCGCGGACCCTCATCGCGATCGCGGCAGCGGCAAGACGCGGCAACGGCGAGCCGATACGCGTGTTCGACCGCGACGATTTCGCGGCGCTCCTACCGGAGGGCGCCGTCCATCAAGGGCTGGCGCTTGCTGTCGAACCGCTCGTCGAGCCCGACCTCGAAGACGTGCTTCGCCGCGCAGCGACGCTATTGGGTCGGAGCGTCATCTTACTGCTCGATCAAGTCACCGACCCGCATAACGTCGGCGCGGTGTTGCGCTCGGCAAACGCCTTTGGCGCGCTCGCGGTGGTTCTCCCCATGCACGGGGCGCCGCCGGTCACCGGAGCGCTCGCCAAGGCGGCCTCGGGTGCTCTCGAAAACGTGCCGCTCGTCCGCGTCGTCAACCTTGCGCACGCGCTCGACCGGCTGAAGGCCGCAGCCTTCTGGATTTGTGGGCTCGACGAGACCGCCTCGCAAACGCTGGCGGCGCTGGATCTCGGCGAGCGGGTCGCTCTCGTGCTCGGGTCCGAGGGCGGCGGCATGCGACGGCTCGTGCGCGAGCGGTGCGATTACCTCGCACGGTTGCCAACCCGCATCCAGCAGTCGACGATCAACGTCTCGAACGCCGCGGCAGTCGCGCTCTACGAACTCCTCCGCGATCGCAGCGATTCCTGAGGTCCACGGCGACACTAGGCAGGCCGCCCGATAACCGGTATCTCGCCCGCCAAGAGCAGTCGCCGGAGGGGCACTTCCGGCCGGCTCGACAGCGAATTCAGGGATGTTGTAAGACCGTTATCGCTCGGGTTTGATCGTTCGCTGGCGAACAGGTACCGGCGCAGGGCAAGCCGGGTTAGCACAGTGGCAGTGCAGCGGTTTTGTAAACCGAAGGTCGGGGGTTCGAATCCCTCACCCGGCACCATCAGGTGACATCTACGACGCGCTGATCGGCCCACAGGTCATTCCCGGTGGTAGGGATGGCCGGCGAGAATCTGCTGGGCGCGGTAAAGCTGCTCCAGCAGCAGGCAGCGCGCCAAAAGATGCGGCCAGGTCATCGGGCCAAGCGACAATGTCGCGTCGGCGCGGTCGAAGACTTCGCCGCCGAGGCCATCAGCGCCGCCGATCGCAAAGGCGAGTTCTGCTACACCCCGGCCGCGCCATGCGGCGAGCCGGTCGGCAAGACCGCGGCTCGACCACATGGCGCCACGCTCGTCGAGGGCGATCAGCCGCGCCCGGGCCGGCAATGCACCGAGGATCAGTGCCGCCTCGCGCGCCTTCAGCGCCGCCGAGGGCACACGCTGTCTTACCTCAAGCTCGACGATCGTTACAGGCGGCACGATCCGCGCGGCATAAACCGCCTGCAGCGCGGCGAACGGACCGTTGCGCAGCTTGCCGATAGCGAGAAGGCGGAGGCGGATCGGCGGGTGCCCGGCTCCTACAGGAGAACGGCCTCGCTATCGGGGAGCGCCTCGCCCCAAAGCTTTTCGAGATTGTAGTAGGCGCGGATCTCGGGCCGGAAGAGGTGCACGATCACATCGCTCGCATCGATCAGCACCCAGTCGCCCTGCGTCTTGCCCTCGACCGAGATCCGCATTCGCCGCGACAGCGCCTCTTCGAGATGCTCGGTCAATGCCAGCACTTGCCGGACCGAGCGGCCGCTGGCGATCACCATTTGATCGGCGATCGTCGTCTTACCGGCGAGCTCGATCGTGACGATGTCCTCGGCCTTGCCATCCTCGAGCGTCTGCTGGATCAGCTCGAGGAGCGAGGGTGACGCGGCCGATTGGGGTTGTATCCGCCGGGTGCGCGGAGTGAGGATGGCGATCGTGGACAATTCGGGTCTCTGCTCCGTGACGGTGTGGGACAACATCTCCGGGCGCTCGGAACGGATCCGCGTTGCCGAGCTCGTATCGAGCCGGGTGTGGAAGAACACCCAGGCTGGCGCCTTCATCTCCGCCAGCCGGCGCGCCGCCGAGACCGGCACGCGGTGTCCGGAAAAGCGCCGGGCGGGGAGGCCGGCGAGCCCCTTCAGAGAATGGGAGGGGCGGTCGAACACGGCAATTGCGACCGTCCGAAAGATCTCGTTCCACCGCTCCCAACGTCGCAGCTGCACGAGATTGTCGGCACCCATCAGCCAGACGAAACGCCGCCGCGGCAAGCGGCGGCGCAACGCCCTCAAGGTGTCGGCGCTGTAGGTCGACCCGCCGAGTCGGCTTTCGAAATCGCTGACGACAATGCGCTTATGTCCGGCGGCGACCCGCCGAGCCTGGTCCAGACGCAGGGCGAACGGAGCCATGCCGCCGACCGGCTTCAACGGGTTCTGCGGCGAGACCAGCCACCACACCTCGTCGAGCGCGAGGTACCGGAGAGCGAGCAGGCTCAAATGCAGGTGGCCGCCGTGGGCCGGGTTGAACGAGCCGCCCAACAGCCCGATGCGGCGATGCCGGCCGGTGCTCGGCCGGCCCCGGCCAGCGGCGCTCAGGGGCGCACCTGCCCGCTGCCGCGCACGAGGTATTTGTAGGTTGTCAGCTCGGCGGCACCGACCGGCCCGCGCGGCGGTAGCCGTTGGGTCGAGATGCCGATCTCCGCACCCATGCCGAACTCGCCGCCATCGGCGAATTGGGTCGAGGCGTTGACCAGCACGATGGCGCTGTCGACCTCGCGCAGGAAGCGCTCCGCCACGGCGTGATCCTCGGTCACGATCGCATCGGTGTGGTGCGAGCCGAAGCGCTCGATATGAGCGACTGCCTCGCCGACTCCGTCGACGACACGGACGGCGAGGATCGCGTCAAGATATTCGGTGCACCAGTCCTGCTCGGTTGCCGGCTTGACTTCGCGGTCAAGCGCCAGAACCTCGGGATCACCGCGCAGTTCGCAGCCTGCGGCGCGCAGATCGGCGAGGATCGGCGGCAGCACCGTCCCCGCAGCCTTGCGATCGACGAGTAAGGTCTCGGTGGCCCCGCAGATCGAGACCCGGCGCATCTTGGCGTTGAGCACGATCGCCCGCGCCTTCGCGGGGTCGGCCGCACCATCGATATAGGTGTGGCACAGCCCTTCGAGATGGGCGATCACCGGTATCCGGCTCTCGCGCTGGACCCGCTCGATCAAGGATGCCCCGCCGCGCGGCACGATGATGTCGATCACCCCGCTCATCGCGAGCATCAGCCCAACCGCGGCGCGGTCGCGCGTCGGCACCAGCTGGATCGCGTCCTCGGGCAGCCCACCTCCGCGCAGCCCTGCTCGCAAAGCAGCGACCAGCGCGCGTGACGAGTGAAAGCTCTCCGACCCGCCGCGCAGGATCGCGGCATTGCCGGATTTGAGTGCCAACCCGCCGGCATCGGCGGTGACGTTTGGGCGGCTCTCATAAATGATGCCGATGACGCCGAGCGGCACGGCGACCCGCTCGATCGCGAGCCCGTTAGGCCTGGTCCAGGAAGCCAGCACGCGGCCGACCGGGTCAGGCAGTCCGGCAATCGCCTCGAGCCCCTCGGCGATCGCCTCGAGCCGCTTGGGGTCGAGCGCGAGGCGGTCACGCAATGCCGGAGAGAGGCTTTCACTCTCGGCCTCTTCGAGGTCGCGGGCATTGACGGCGAGGATCTCGTCTTGCCGGCCGCGCACTGCCCGAGCGGCCTCGCGCAATGCCGCGACCTTGGCTCCGGCGGAGGCGAGTGCGAGCCTGGCCGCCGCCAGACGGGCACGACGCCCGATTTCGGCCATCGTCGTCGCCAGATCCGGCTCCGAGGTCAGGGTCCGTTCGCGCAACAAGATTGGGGTCGTCATCAGCTTTCGGTCACTACCAGATCGTCGCGATGAATGATCTCGTCGCGCCCACGGTAGCCGAGGATGCCGGCAATTTCACCACTCTTGTAACCGGCGATGCGGCGGATGTCGGCGCTCGAATAGGCCGAGAGACCGCGCCCGGCCTCGCTGCCGGACCGGGTGCGGATGATCACCGCGTCGCCGCGCTCGAAAACCCCCTCGACCGCGACGACCCCGGCCGGCAACAGGCTCTTGCCGCGGCGCAGCGCGCCGGCCGCACCATCGTCGACGGTCAACGTGCCGGATGGGTTGACGGCGCCGGCGATCCACGCCTTGCGCGCCGAGCGCGGCTCGCCGCGCGGCAGGAACAGAGTCGCCCGACCGCCCGCCTCGATCGCCGCGAGCGGAGAGCTGGCACCTTTCCCCTGGGCGATCAGCATATGGCAGCCCGCGTGCATCGCGATGCGAGCGGCGGCGAGCTTGGTCACCATCCCGCCCGAGCTGTAACCGGGTGCGGCCTCACCTGCCATCGCTTCGACCTCCGGCGCGATCTCGCGCACCATCGGCACGTGCCGGGCACCCGGGTCCTTGCGCGGATCGGTGGTGTAGAGCCCGTCGATGTCGGAAAGCAAAACCAGCATATCGGCGCTCGTCATCTGGGCAACACGGGCCGCGAGCCGGTCGTTGTCCCCGAAGCGGATCTCGGCGGTGGCAACCGTGTCATTCTCGTTCACGACCGGAACGGCGCCGAGCGCCAGCAGCTGGGCAAAGGTGGCGCGCGCGTTCAAATGCCGCCGGCGCTCCTCGGTGTCGTCGAGGGTCAGCAGGATCTGCGCGACGGTGATGCCGTGATAGACGAGCGCCTCCTGATAGGCGTGCGCTAACCGGATCTGACCGGTGGCGGCGGCAGCCTGCTTTTCCTCAAGCCGCAGCCGCCGTCCTGCGAGGCCGAGATGACGGCGGCCAACCGCGATTGCCCCGGAGGAGACGAGGATCACCTCCTGCCCCCGCGCGCGGCAGCGAGCGATGTCGGCGGCGAGTGCTGCGAGCCACGGGCGACGGATCTCGCCGCTCTCGGCGACCAAGAGCGCCGAGCCGATTTTGACGATCAGCCGCCGTGCGTCGGTAAGCGCGTCAGCCGGGGTCATGGCGCTGCGGCGAGAGACCTGGTCTCCGCCCCAGCGTCGTCCTTGCCGGCGCGCGTCGCCGCGAGGGCGGCGAGTACCGCCTCGAGCGCCCCCGGCACCCCCGCACCCGTGGCCCCTGACACCGGTAGAACCGGCGTGCCATGCCCGGTGGCGCGCCGCAGCTCCCCGAGCTTCATGCGCACCGCCCTGGGATCGACCGCGTCGATCTTGTTGAGCCCGACGATCTCCGGCTTGCCCTCAAGGCCGTGACCGTAGAGGTCGAGCTCCTGGCGGATCGTGCGATAAACGCCGGCAACATCTTCGCGGGTCCCGTCGACCAGATGGAGGATCACCGAGCAGCGCTCGACATGACCGAGGAAACGGGTGCCGATCCCGGCACCCTCGCTCGCACCCTCGATCAATCCGGGGAGATCGGCCAGCACGAACTCCTCGTCATGGAGCCGCACGACGCCGAGCTGCGGCTTCAAGGTCGTGAACGGATAGTCGGCGATCTTGGGCCGGGCGTGTGAGACCGCAGCGAGAAAGGTCGACTTGCCGGCATTGGGCAGGCCGACGAGACCGACATCGGCGATCAGCTTTAGGCGCAACCAAACCCAGGCCTCACGGCCGGGCCAGCCGGGATCGGCGCGGCGCGGCGCGCGATTGGTCGAGCTCTTGTAATGCACGTTGCCGAAACCGCCATCGCCTCCCTTCAGGAAGACCCGCCGCTCGCCGCGGCGCGTCAAATCGGCGAGCACCTGCCGGTTCTCGGCATCCATGATCTGGGTCCCGACCGGGACCTGCAGGACGAGATCCTCACCGTCGGCGCCGGTGCGCTCGCGCCCTGCCCCCGGCCGGCCGGCCGATGCCCGGAAATGCTGGCGATAGCGGTAGTCGATCAAGGTGTTCAGATTGTCCGCCGCAGCAAAGACGATGTCGCCGCCTTTGCCGCCGTCGCCGCCGTCGGGGCCGCCGAACTCGATGAACTTCTCGCGGCGAAAGCTCGCGGCCCCGCGCCCGCCGTCACCACTCTTCAGGTAGATCTTGCACTGGTCGAGGAACTGCATGGGGCTTCGACAGCGCCCCGAATGGGCTGCCGCCTCGGTCGGTTACTCGGCGGCCTCCGCCGCCTGCGCGGTCGGCGGCACGACCGAGATGTAGGTACGCCCAGCCCGGCCGGTGTGGAACTTGACGGCACCCGCTGATGTCGCGAACAGCGTATGGTCGCGGCCGATTCCGACATGCGTACCCGGATGAAACTTGGTGCCGCGCTGGCGCACGATGATGTGGCCGGGGACGACGATCTCACCGCCGAACTTCTTGACGCCGAGGCGCCTTCCGCGGCTGTCGCGCCCATTGCGCGAGGAGCCACCCGCCTTCTTATGCGCCATCCGTCACTCCTTCCTGATGCGGCGGACCGCCGGCGCGTCTGATCTCGGCAATCCGCAGCACGGTCTGGTACTGGCGATGCCCCTTCTTGCGCCGATAATTCTTCCGCCGCTGCTTCTTGAAGACGATGATCTTGGGCGCGCGAATCTGGTCGACCACACTGGCGGCGACCGACGCGCCGGCAAGCAGCGGCGTCCCCGTCGTGACCTCGGCCCCCTCGCCAATCATCAGCACTTCGGCGAGCTCGATCACGGCACCGGGCTCGCCGGCGAGCTTCTCGACCGATATCACATCGTCCTTGGCGACCTTGTATTGCTTGCCGCCGGTCCGGATCACAGCGAACATGATACCCGTCGATATGGGTTTGGGCGCGCCCGAAGCAACCGCCGAAAACGCGG
>DASQCY010000762.1:0-1517 GCA_035634495.1 Allostellaceae bacterium | reverse complement strand
GGCACGCCGCTCGGGCCAGTTTCGTGACGCGACCCGGCTCGCTTCCATAGGCCCGATCGCCGATCACCGGATGCGCCCCGGCAACTGGAACGTCGAGCACCGGCATGCAACCGACCGTGATGCCGAGATCTCGGAGATCGTCTGCAATCAGCCGGGCGCCGAGCCGGACCGCAACCTCGGCCTGCGGGTCCGGCAGTGATCCCAGGCGGGCTGCCGACGGGTAGAGGCGCCAGGAGGGCGGCCTCAGCCGAGCCACTCGCCCGCCCTCCTGATCAATCAGGATCGGAGCGTCGCTTCGTCCAACCGCGCCGCGCAGCGCCGCCACCAGCTCACGGACCTGGTCGGGAGAGCGGCAGTTGCGCCGGAACAGGATAAAGCCGACCGGATCGGCCGCGCTGAAGAAGCGGTGTTCGTCGCCGCTCAGCTGTTCGCCGGCACAGCCCAGAATGACCGCACGCGGCGTCCTCCAGCGCGGGGCCGTGACTTCATCGGGCAACGACGCACCCGATGCTGCGCTGTTTTAGCTCACCGCAGATCCGCTCGGCGGCAGCCGGATCGGCGACGGGTCCCGTCTGGATGCGATAATAGACCCCCTTGTCGCCGAGATCGGCGCGGACCGGCGTCGCCGAGAGGCTGCCGAGCAGATCGCTGTTCTTGCGCTTGATCCGCTCCCATTCCTGGCGAGCTGCATCTTCGCTGCGCAACGAGCCGAGCTGTAGCCGGGTTCCGGCTGCTTGCGCGGCTGCCGGTTTTGACGGCCTCTGGGGTGTCGGCGCAGCCTTGCTGGGCGGCGCGGCGGCTTGTTGCTGCGGCTGAGACATTTGGGTGGCTGCCGGCGGATTTTCCGGCGTGCCGGATGCCGCAGGCGGCGGTGCTGTCGGTGTTCGCGCGGCCTCGGCTTGCGACTGCGTCGGTGGCGCGGGGCGTGCCATCGGCTTCTCGGGCGGCGGCAGCAAGTGCTCGACCACGGGGTGGGTCGGGTTGTAGATCAGCTTGTCTCGGTCGGGGATCTCCATGCCCCCGGGCCGCTCCGGCTTCACTTTCGTGGGACGCTCGTCGGCGCGGATCAATGGGACGCCGCCGCTGCTGGCGTCGCCGCCAGCGTGGCGCTTCCCCTGGACATAGGCAAACCATAGACCGCCGCTGAATAGCCCCATGATTAGCAAAGCCAGCACGGTCGCAAGCACGCGGCGCGGGCGCCGCTGGGGCTCCTCCTCGCGCGCTTCGGCGAAGAGCTCGGTGCGGCGATCGGGATCGATCGGTCCGAGGTGATAGCTCACGGCTACATCTCCTGCACCGGCTCGACGCCGATGACGGCGAGACCGGAGGCGATGACAATGGCGACTGCGCGTACCAAAGCCAGCCGCGCGCGGGTCAGCGCCGGCTCGGCAGCGAGGATGAAGCGCAATGTCGCCTCGTCCTTGCCCTTGTTCCATAGAGCGTGGAACAGCGCCGCCACCTCCTGGAGATAAAACGGGATGCGGTGCGGCTCGTGTGCCTCGGCCGCACTCTCGACA
>DASQCY010000761.1:0-7357 GCA_035634495.1 Allostellaceae bacterium | reverse complement strand
GGTGGTCGGGGCCGCAGAAGACCGCGCCCGCGCCTCGAGGTTCAACATCAGGTCGAGCAGGATCTTCAGCGAGCGCGCCTCGGCCGAGGCCGATTTGTTGACCAGCTGCTTGATGACCGCCTCGCGTTTCGTGATCTTGCGGCGCCGGCCGTTCTCGGTCATCGTAACCGTTTCGTTGAGCTCGTCGTTCAGCAAGGTCGTCAGGTTTTTCGAACCCGGCGGCCGCCCGCGCGGGTTGCCGGATTGACCCTTCTTGAAGCCACAACCTCGCGGCGGCTTGCAATAGCCTATCTCATAGTCGCCCTTTGTCCGGGTCGGCATGTTGTCCTCTCCTGGTCAGAGGGGACTTGATATAGCCGAAAATGGGCTATATTGTCAATAGGAAAATTGCTATTATAGTACTGACAATGTTTTCGATTGTTATTCGATTGTTAGCCCCGCGAAATTCGTTGATCGGTGCGAAAAATTCCATTGTTCGGCCCGGGTAACGAATTTGACATTCAATCCTTTGATATGGCGCACCGTTTTTGCCAGCGAATCGGGCGCTTCGGGGCGAAAATCGTGATTTTCGCTGTATTGCGCGCGGTCGGGCGCTAAACGTTGAAGCGAAACCGCATAACGTCGCCATCCTGAACGACGTAATCCGCCCCTTCGAGGCGCATGCGGCCGGCATCTCTCGCACCTTGCTCGCCACCATAGGCGTCGAAATCGGCATAGGCGATCGTCTCGGCGCGGATGAAACCCCTCTCGAAATCGGTGTGAACCTTGCCGGCCGCCTGGGGTGCCTTTGTTCCTCGCTCGACCGTCCAGGCATGCGCCTCTTTCGGGCCGGCGGTGAAAAAGGTGACCAGGCGCAGGAGCGCGTAACCGGCGCGAATGACACGGGCGAGGCCGGTTTCCGCGAGCCCGAGCGAGGCCAGGAATTCATCCCTCTCGGCATCGGTGAGTTGCGCCAATTCCGCTTCGATGGCGGCTGAGATCATCACCGAGCGCGCGCCGCGCGCAGCAGCGTATTCGGCGACCCGGCGGCTCTCGGGGTTGCCAGAGGCAGCATTCCCCTCGTCGACATTGGCGATGTAGAGGACCGGCTTGGCGCTCAGTAGTTGCAGCGCTTTCAGGGTCTTTTGTTGCTCCATGCCGATGGTTACATCGCGTACCGGCTTGCCATCGCGCAACGCGGTCAGTACCGGATCGACGACGGCGAGTTGCCTCTTTGCCTCCTTTTCGCCGCCGCGCGCGCGCTTGACCATGTGCAAGGCGCGCCGTTCGAGGCTTTCCAGGTCGGCGAGCATCAGCTCCGTCTCGACCGTCTCGGCGTCGCGGATCGGATCGACCGAACCCTCGATATGGGTGACATCGGCGTCGGCGAAGCAGCGCAGGACATGAGCGATCGCGTCGACCTCGCGAATATGCGAAAGAAACTGGTTGCCGAGCCCTTCGCCGCGGGCAGCACCGCGGACCAACCCGGCGATGTCGACGAATTCGAGCTGGGTCGGGACGATCTCAGCCGATTTTGCGAGGCAGGCGCAGACGGCGAGCCGCTCGTCGGGCACGGCAACGCGCCCGACATTGGGCTCGATCGTGCAGAAAGGGTAATTCGCCGCCTCCGCCGCAGCAGTCGCGGTGAGTGCGTTGAACAGGGTCGATTTGCCAACATTCGGCAATCCGACGATGCCGCAAGTGAATCCCATGGAGCTGAGCGATTAGTCTGGCTTGGACTGGCCGAAACCGTCCGGCGCATCAGTGTCCGGCGGCGCGAAGCGGCGCGCCACCTCGCTCATGAAGGCGTCCGGCGAGCCGGATAGCAGGAGCCCGATCGTCCCTGCCACCGAGTCGAGCAGGGGTGCCACCCAAAGGGTCACCTCTTCACTCGAAAAATTCTGCAACACATAGGGCTGAACGAACTCCTTGATCCCGGGATGGCCGATGCCGATCCGCACCCGCCAGAAATCCGGCCCGAGTAGTGCGTCGATCGACCGCAAGCCGTTGTGCCCGGCGGTGCCGCCGCCGCATTTCACCCGAAGCTTGCCCGGCCGCAAATCGATCTCGTCGTGGATTACCACGATTTCAGACGCCGAAATCTTGAAGAACCGCGCCGTCTCGGCGACCGATTCCCCGGAAGCGTTCATAAAGGTTTGCGGCTTCAGCAGCAGCCGTCGCTGGCCGCCGATCACGCCCTCCGCAAGCTCACCCTTGAACCGGCTACGAAACCCCGCCACGCCGTGGCGTCGGGCGATCGCGTCGAGCGCCAGGAAGCCGACATTGTGGCGGTTACGCGCGTAACGCGCGCCCGGATTGCCGAGGCCGACGACGAGACGCATCGATCAGGATGCCGGAAAGCTTCGGTCGGCAACTCAGATTGCCGCGGGCTGTTCGGGCGGAGGAGGTGCCGTGGCAGCGGCAGCCGCTTCCTCGCGCACCGCCGACGAGGCCGCGATGCTGGCGATTGTGAAATCGCGATCGGTAATCGTCAGCCGTGAGCCCGGCGGCAAAGTCACTGCGCCGATATGGACGCTGTCGCCGATGTCGAGGCCGTTGAGGTCAACGACCAGCTGCTCGGGGATGTTGTCCACGTGACAGATCAGTGCGATCCCATGACGGACGATGTTGAGGATGCCGCCGCGACGCAGGCCGATCGACATCTCGTGGTTGATGAAGGCGACAGGTACGGTGACGGTAACCCGGGTATCGGCACCGATCCGCATAAAATCGACATGCAAGGGCTCATCGGTCGCCGGATGGTACTGCACGTCGCGCGGCAGAGTCCGCTGGACGGCATCATCCATTCTGACCTCGACGACCGTTGCGAGGAAACCGCGTTTGGCGAGAGCGCGGGACAACTCGCGGGGTTCCAGGCTAATCAGCATCGGATCCCGGTCGCCGCCATAGATGATCCCGGGGACGCGCCCCGTGCGCCGCGTCGCTCGCGCGGCCCCTTTTCCGGCCCGCGCGCGCCGTTCGGCGCTCAAGGTGATGATCTCGGGCATGGACGTCGCTCCTCTTCGGCAAGGGGCCGGCATCATCGGCCGATGCAAGGTTTATCCAGACGGGTCCTACCCCAGCCGAACGGCAGAGCGCTCATGGCTTCGCGACCCCGATAAACGTGATACTCAATTGAACAGGCTGGAGACCGAGCGCTCCTCGCTGATCCGCCGGATCGCCTCGCCCATCAGCGGCGCGATCGTCAGCTGCCGGATATTATGCGCGTCGCGCACCGCCTCGGTCGCGACGATGCTGTCGGTAATGGCCAGCGTCTCGATCGGTGAGGCGGCGACGCGAGACACTGCGGGCCCTGACAGCACTCCGTGAGTGACATAGGCATAGACGATGGAAGCGCCGGCGTCGATCAACGCCGCCGCGGCGTTGCATAGAGTCCCCGCGGTGTCGACGATGTCGTCGATCAGGATGCAGCGGCGCCCGGCGACGTCGCCAATGATGTTCATGACCTCGGAGACGCCGGCCCGCTCGCGACGCTTGTCGATGATTGCAAGGTCGGCGTCGACTCGGCCACCGATTTCCCGGGCGCGCACGACCCCCCCGACATCGGGCGAGACGATGACGAGATCCTGGCGCGAATGGCGCTCTTGGATGTCCTTCACCACAACCGGCGCGGCGATCAAATTGTCGGTCGGGATGTCGAAGAAGCCTTGGATCTGCATGGCGTGGAGGTCGAGGGTCAGCACGCGGTCGGCGCCGGCCGCGGTGATCATGTTGGCGACGAGCTTGGCCGAGATCGGGGTGCGCGGGCTCGACTTCCGGTCCTGGCGGGCGTAGCCGAAATAGGGGATCACCGCGGTCACCCGCCGGGCCGAGCTGCGCTTCAACGCGTCGAGGCTGACGAGCAACTCCATCAGGTGGTCGTTCGTCGGGTACGACGTCGACTGGATCACGAAGACGTCCTCGCCGCGCACGTTCTCGTGAATCTCGACGAACACTTCCATGTCCGGAAAGCGGCGCACGGTCGCCTTGGTGAGCGGCACGTCGAGATAGTTCGATATGGATTCGGCGAGGGGCCGATTGCTGTTGCAGGCGAGGATCTTCATTTGTCGCCAACAAACGTCCGCGCCGCCGGGCGCACCCCGACGACTTCACACATCGGCCAATGTAACCACGCGTCATCGGGTTGGCAACGTCTCGGCTCAGGAGTTGCCGGTCGATAGCGGCGCACCGCGGGCGACGAGCTGCATGATACCGTCTTGCGCCGAGACGGCGACCACATAGGCAACGTCGCCCCATGCGCCGTCGAGCAGGCCGGCCGGAACGTCGTTTTCCTGTCCGACCGTGCCGATCTCGGCGCCGTCCTTGCGGCGAACCCGCCAGACGATCTTGACATTCTGCTTGCCCGCTTTTGGGTTTGCGACGACGACATCGGCGTCGAGAACGAGGTCGGCCTTTGCCTCTGGGTCGGTGACGATCGCGAGATCCCGCCGCTTCAGGATCTCGGTGATGGCCCTGGGCAAAGACTCTCGTCCGTCTCCCGGGGCACCCTCGACGCCGCTGATCAGGAGACGCGGGTGCCCGCCGGCTTCGGCCTCGGCCGGTGCATCGTCTTGCAGCAAAGCGGCGAGGCGATCGGCGCTCGCCGCAGCCAGGTGCGCAACGGCATCAGCGCTACCTTCTTCCCAATCGCGCGCCATACCCTCCAGGCGCTCGGTGCGCTCGCCGAGTGACTGGCCAGAAGGATCGCGCAGCTCCCAAACCGCAACGAGCGCGACCTTGTCGCCCGACGGCGGCATCTCCTCGATTCTGCCGACGAGCTCATAGCTGCCGATGCTTGCTGTCTTGTCGCTGGCAGCGATCTCGCGCTGCTGGAGTGCGCTCGCTATCGCCGGGCCGAGCTTTTCAGCGGTTGCCCGAGGGGTGCCCTCTATCGGCGCGATCGTCACGCTGGCGCTGTCGCGCAAAGTCAGCATCGGCGACCCCGGTTGCGGCGCGTCGTGCGCGAAGGGATGCGGTAGCGGCTGGCAAGCCGCCAACAGCACTGCTGTGGTTGCGACCAACCGCCGCCAGTGCAGGCGCAGGAGGCCAGCTATCACAAGAGCAGCGCGCAGGTTACGAGCAGGCAGACGAGGCAGTACGCGACGAGCAGGATGAGATAGGGCACGAATCAGCCCTGCCTTATGCGCCGGGCGCGGCGCGTAGCGCGCGGCACGGCGATCGGAACGCCATCGCCGTTATTCCTCGAGCACGATTGCCGAGAGCCCGCGCCCGTAAGAGCGTTCGCCGCGCAGACGGGCACGCCGATAGCTGAAGAACCGTTCCCCCTCGGCGACCGTGTCGTGCGGAGCAACCTCGACCGCCGCGATCCCGGCCCGGGCGAGGCGGTGCGCGATATAACCGCCGAGATCGAAGAGAAATCGGCCGAGGCTTGGCGCAGGCGCAAAGAAGCGTATGTTGCCGGGGTCTTCCGCGACAAAGGGCTGCGGAAACTCCGGCCCGACCTCGTAGGAGCGCTGGGCGATGCACGGGCCGATCGCCGCGCGGATACGTCGGCGCGTGGCACCGAGCTCGGCCATCCGCGCAAGGGTGGCCTCGACGACGCCGCCGAGGGCGCCGCGCCAGCCGCCATGTGCGGCGCCGATGACCCGAGCGACCGGATCGTGAAGCAGGATCGGCGCACAATCTGCCGCCAACACGCCGAGCGCAATGCCGGGAACCGCTGTCACGAGGCCATCCGCGCAGGGCGTTTCTTCGCGGCGCCACGGCTGCTCCACGATGACAACCTCGGCGCTGTGGATTTGGCGGACGGTTACCAACCGATCGGCAGGCAGGCCGATATGATCCATCGCGATCTCGCGGTTGCGCGCGACTCGCTCCGGCGAATCGCCCGAACCGAAGCCGCAATTCAACGAGCCAAACAGACCCTCGCTGACACCGCCTCGGCGAGTAAAGAATGCGTGACGGATACCGAGATCCGCGCCTAACGCGCCCGATCTGACCACTGGTTCAGCCTCGTCCATCAAAGGCCGTCGTCGAAGCCTGGTGGCGGCGGCAGCCCCGGCGAGATCAGCGCCATGGCCTTGAACAGGGTGCCCATTCCGCTGGGGTCTAGCAAGCGCTCGACCCCGCTGTCGAGCGCGTGCTGCTGACTCGGCGTGGCCCGCGCGCGCAGCGCGGCGGCGCGCTGCGCGGCCCCGAGTGCTGCGAGCAGCCGGGCCTGCGGCATCGGCCCGTGGCTTTTGGCACCGGCGGCGCGCGCGGCTTCGGCGAACGCCGCGAAATCGACATGGGCGCTGAGATCGGCGGTTCCCGGCGCCGCCAGCACGGAAACCGCGCAATGCCGATGGAGCGCGCGGAGGGTGGGGCCTGGCGCACTCGGAAAATACCCGTAATCGATGAACAGCGCGGCGCCCGCCTGCCGCGAAAAGCGAGCACCGAGCGCCGCCGCCAGAGCAAGAGCGGCGGGACAAATCTCGACGACGGCGCCTTGCTTAGCGCTGTCACGCAGGCCCTCTGGAATCAGCAATCTCACGACCGGGCTTGGCCGTCCCTCGACGAAGACGAAGCTATCCTCGCCGTCCAGCGTCACCAATCGCTCCGACCAGTGGACGCCGCGGCGCACGAACTGCCGAATCGGCAGAGCGTCGAGGAACTCGTTGGCGACGAGCAGCATCGGGCCGTCGGGCAGATCCTCGAAGCGCGGTACCCAGATCGGTTCAGATTGCGCGAGGCGTTGTTGCTGCACGGCGCGCATAGGGGCACTCGCTTCAACCAAATGGAGGCGCAGCGCGCGGTGAAAATCCGGCACGGTTGCCGCGACGCGCAACAGATCGCCGATCAGCACGCCGCGACCTGGTCCGAGCTCCGCCAGGATGACCGGATCGGGCCGGCCCAATTGACGCCACACCACCGCACACCACAACCCGATCAGCTCGCCAAACACTTGGCTGATCTCGGGTGCAGTGATGAAGTCGCCCTGCGCCCCGATCGGGTCGCGCCTTGCATAATAGCCGCCGTCGGGGTCGTGCAGCGCCATCGTCATATAGGCGGCGACCGAAAGCGGACCATCGGCGCGGATGCGGCGGGCGATCTTCCGGCCGAGCGCGTCGGCGATCAAGAACGCGCCGGAACGGGCGCCCGCTGCGCCCAGAGGATGATGGCGACGCCGGCGATCAACAGCGGAACCGACAACAGCTGACCCATCGTCGTCCCGAACACCAGGTAGCCGAGCTGGTAGTCCGGCTCGCGAAAGAGCTCGCCCGCCATGCGGGCGACTGCGTACCCCGCGAGAAACAGCCCGGTGACGATCCCGGGGCGCTGCCGAGCGCCGAGGCGCTCGGCGGCAAAGAGCAGCAGGAAGAGTAGGATGCCCTCGCAAAGGGCTTCGTAGAGCTGGCTCGGATGACGCGGCATCGAG
>DASQCY010000760.1:0-2192 GCA_035634495.1 Allostellaceae bacterium | reverse complement strand
GCGTCGCTCTCCTACTTAAAACAGTTCCACAAACTGGTCATCCTGTCGAATGTCGACCGCAAGAGTTTCGCGGAGAGCCGCAAGCGGCTCGGAGTCGCCTTCGATGCGGTGTACACCGCCGAGGACATCGGCTCATACAAGCCCGACCTCGGGAATTTCCGCTACTTGATCGGTGCGCTAAAGCGGTCGGGGTATGCCGAGCCTGACATCCTGCACATAGCGCAGAGCCTTTTTCACGATCACGCACCGGCCAACGCCGTCGGCCTGCGCTCCGCCTGGATTGATCGGCGGAAGGACGCGGCCGGATCCGGCGCAACACCGCCGCCGCCCAAAAGCGTGCGCTACGATTTTTGTTTTCCCGGCATGGCCGAGTTGGTTGAAGCCCATCGCAACGAAATGCGCAGCTAACGGTTTCGGTCAGCGCAGCGAAGCGGCACGTTCTTGTGGCCCGAGCGCGACGATCTCGCTGACGAGCTTGTTGGTCATTGCGTCGGCGAAGGACCGGAAATCCTCAACGACGCGGAGAAAGGCTCCGGGACCGCCGATCACATTCTGGCGGTACCACTCGGGCAGACCGCCCAGCGGCTGGGTATGGAAGGCGTAGCCTGGGTTCGGCTTGTCGTTGATGATCGCGAGCCCGTTGATCGTCACCCCCTCGGCCAGCGCCTGATCGCGCGCTTCGGTCACCGGTCGGCCCGAATTGTTGGTGCCGTCACCCGAGATGTCGATGATGCGGCGGTTGCTGTGCTGCGTGGCAGCGGCAAAGCGCGCCATCGCGAAGTCGATGGCGCCACTGATCGAGGTCCGGCCGACGAATGAGCGCGGCGCGGCGAGTATCGCCGCCGAGAGCCCGCCGGCATCCTCGTCGTCGTGGATCACCGTCCAGTCGGCGACGACCATCTGCTCCCCCGCCCCGGACCATTCGACAAAGCACACGGCGATTGTGCCGTTGGCGCCGCCGCGGATCGCTGCAAGCACGCGCGGATCGGACAATGCCGCGGCGTAGCCTTTGCGCTGCAAGTCGAACTCGCCTTCGTCGATGCTGCGCGAGACGTCGGCGGCGAGAACGAGCAAGAGATCGGTATTCTGAGCGCGCGCGCCTCCGCTGAAGGCCGGAAGAGCCAGAAGCATCGCGGCGACGAAAGTAGATCTCATCGGGCTTCCCCATTCGATGCGGTGAGGATAGGCCCCTCCCCGCCACCGCGGAAGGGCATCGCGGGAGGCCCGGCGAACGCCTATATCTCGGCGTAGGGAGAAGCCACCCATGCCCATCGCCCAGACCCGATTGTCGATCGACACTGCACCGCGCGAGATCAAGGAGATTACGGCCGAGGTCGCCCGCTGGGTCGAGGGCCAGCCGATCTCTTTCGGCCTCCTTACCGTCTACATCGTGCACACCTCGGCTTCGCTGTTGATCCAGGAGAACGCGTCGCCGGAGGTGTTGCGCGATCTCGAGACATTTCTGCGGCGGCTCGTACCGGAGGATGTCGCCCTCTATCGCCACAACGACGAGGGGCCCGACGACATGCCGGCGCACATCAAGAGTGCCTTGACTCAGACCCAGCTGACGATCCCGGTGACCGACGGGCGCATCCAGCTCGGCGTCTGGCAGGGCATTTTTCTCTTGGAGCATCGCGCCACGCCGCACACCCGCTCACTCATCCTGACGCTGGTTGGCGAGTAGCTTCGCGCCAGCTGATCGCGGGCTTAGCCGCCTCCCGCACATCCCTGACGGCAGCGGAAATTTTGTTTTGGCGCTCTATGAAAGCGAAGAAAGCACGTTCTTTCAACGGGTTGACCATCTGGATCGGATCGGCCGGCAGCCGAATTTTGGACGGTTGGCAAAGGAATGGCAGCCGAATTTGGCAGCGCGGCTTCGGTCCACAGAATCGGCATTTTATACCGATTATCGTAATTGGTATATTAGCACGCAACGGATATGGGAAGAGGCTCGGTCGGTGCAAGGGGGCCCCGCTTATCCGCGGTTGATCAGCCAGTGGGATCGGCGCAAGCTGGGTGCCGCTCTGAGGAGATCGTCGTGGAAGGGCAGCGGGTCGAGCGCAGGCTGACGGCGATCCTCGCGGCCGATGTCGCCGGCTACAGCCGGCTGATGGGCGAGGACGAGGAAGGCACGCTCGCGCGGCTCAACGCCCATCGCCGAGAGCTGATCGATCCGATGGTCGCCGAGCACC
>DASQCY010000759.1:0-2810 GCA_035634495.1 Allostellaceae bacterium | reverse complement strand
CGGCGGCCAGACCCGCGTCATCGCCGTCGAGCCGGAGGCGGCGCCCACGCTCGCGAGCGCGCTCGAGGCAGGCGGGCCGGTCGACGCGCCGGCCGGCGGGATCGCCGGGGATTCGCTCGCGCCGCACCGCATCGGCGAGCTCGTATTTCCGATCGCGCAACGCTTCGTCGAGCGCGCGGTGCTCGTGGCCGACGAGGAGATCCGCGCCGCGCAAGCCGCGCTATGGGATCACCTGCGCATCGTGGCCGAGCCTGGCGGCGCCGCCGCCTTCGCCGCGCTGCTATCGCGGCGATATCGGCCGGGCGCGGGGGAGCGCGTCGGCGTGCTCGTGAGCGGCGGCAACACGACGGCGGTCGATTTCGGCCGCTGAGCTAGCACTACTTTGGCAGATTTTCTTTAGGCCGCGTGCCGCGGAGCCATATTCGACAGTGCGGGCATCGCTGCAGTGGTCGCATGATGACGCTGATGATGGCGTGACGCACGGCGGGCAAGCTTGGCTGAGGTGGCGGTCCGTCGATTCTTTTTTCCCCGTCTCGCTTGGATGAGGCGACGATGCTGAAGGAAGGCGTAAGCGATCATTGTCATGAGCGCATGTCGGTGAAGGCCTTGCCAGGATCGGCCCTCGAAGCGGTCGAGGCCGAGTTCTTCTTTCATCTGCTGGTGGGCCTGTTCGCAAATCCATCGTGCCTTGATGATGGCAGCCAGAGTGCGCAGGTTCGTCTCGGCGGGCAGGTTGGCGAGATAGTATTTCTTCTCTCCTGACGCGCGGCGTTCGCCGATGAGCCAGGCCTTGTCCCCCGGCAAATGTTGCTGACCCTTGTCCCTAATCCGCTGCGGAGGTCCGTCGGCCGTACGCACACGGACAGCAGCAAAACGAGCTCTGAGCTTTCCTTTCGTGCCAGTACGCCAAGTGATGTTTTGCCACTTGGCATCGGCCAGCATGTCTTCGGCTGGTATCGACAGAATGTCAGGAATCGAGCGCTGACGCGGACGGCCGCGCTTGGCAATTGGCCAAATCAGGTGCACGCCGACAGGGTACACCTTGAGATGGCGAGGGATGCCAACGGCCCAGGCCAAACCGCGCGCCGTGAGCCCTTGCCGGAATGGCGCGCTCAGTCCGTACCCGGCATCAGCGAGCGCACAGCCGAAATGGACACCGGCTGCAATCATACGGTCGATCTCAGCGAGCGCAATCTCCGGCTTCGTTCGCGCAGCCTGATGTTCGGCCGGAACCCCAGCCCGCTTCAGACGTGCCCGATCGCTCGTCCAGCTTTCGGGAAGGAAGAGGCGCAGAGCGACCGTCACGGGCACCTCGCCGCGCGCCAGCGTCAGTGACACCAGCGTTTGGCAATTGGCGGTCTTGCCCAATGCCGAAGCATATTGCGCACCGACGCCGACCGAGTGCTTGCCTTTCTTCGGCATTGCAGTGTCGTCGATCACCAACACCGCATCGCTGCCGCCGACCAGCTTGTCAGCTTGGATGAGAAGTTCTGTTTCCAGCGGGGCCGCATCCCAGACGCCAGCAGCAACAAAATGATGCAGCTGATCATAATCACCAGGCGCAAATCGCTCGGCCATCGGCTGAACGCTCTTGCGATCACCCGGGCCGATCAACCCCGTTACGTAAAGCGGACACATCCGCTGCCGCGCCTTGTGACCCAAACGCTCCAGGAATGGCCTGAGCCACCGCCCAAGCTCGCCTTCCCAACCCACCCTCGTGTCCGCCATTGGTCGGCCCTCCATTAAGCCGACCACCCATGAATCACTGAAAAACTGATTCGGGAATCCCGCACCGCTAAAAATCTGCCAAAGTAGTGCTAGGCCGTGTACTCATAAATCGGGCAGGCGCATGTGGTGTCCGCTATGCCGGTGAGCGGCGCGAAAGCGGACATCGCGGGAAGTCCGAGTTGTGCCATTTGCGGAAGTCGGCGGCCAACGCAGTTCACGCCTCGGGCTGGGTGCCAAAACCTGACCCGTCACCTGCGGGGCCGGTTCGAGATAACGTCCCAATCCTGAGAAGCCATCCATCTCTGCCGCTGCTCGGTGTAGAATAGTCCTGAGAGGGCAGCATCATGGCCACTCCCAGGCAGGGGCCCATTGAGCGTCAACTGGCTGCCATCCTCGCGGGACGGGTGAGGCGGCGAGAGTTCATCGGGCTCCTTGGCGCAGCCGCGGCTTCGCGGTCGGTTATTGCGTTTGCTCAGATCCCGACCAAGCGACCCCTTATCGCCGTACTCATCGTGCCGTCGCAAGCAACCAGCCAAAGGTACCGAAGCGCTTTTACGGAGCGCTTGCAGGAACTGGGCTACGTCGAACGCCGGGACTACGAAATCGAGTACCGATACGCCGACGGCGATCTGACGCGACTACCCGCACTGGCGGATGAATTGATCCGACTGAAGCCCAAAGTCATCGTCGCCAGCAGCTCCGCGGCTGCTCTCGCAGCGAAGCAGGGAACGGCCAGTATCCCGATCGTTGCCGCGGCAACGTTTGACCCTGTCAGCCTTGGTCTGGCAGCGAGCTACGCTCGTCCGGAAACGAATGTCACCGGCATCGTAGCCGGCTGGGATACGATCGTCGGAAAGCAACTGGAACTCGGCTCCGAGTTGGTCCCGGGAGCGAAACTGGTGGGCATGATGGTAGATGCCCGCTTTGCGCCGGGCGCCTTCTTTCGGCGAGGCGCAGAAATCGCCGCTCGAGCGACGGGGGCCAAGCTTCTTGCCGTGGACGTCCGCGCTCCGGCCGACTTGGATGCCGCGTTTCAGACTCTCACACGCGAACGTGTAAGTATCGTAATCGTGCACCCGGAC